>JAGGWR010000250.1 GCA_021163445.1 Candidatus Tharpella aukensis | reverse complement strand
GCCGGGAAGAGTTTGCTTTTACGGGCTCTGGCTGATATTGATCCACATGATGGCGAGGTTTTTCTGGATGGTCAATCAGCGCAAATCTGGCCCGCCCCCCAATGGCGGCGACAGGTGGCCTTGCTTCCGGCTGAAAGCCAGTGGTGGCATGATACGGTAGGCGAACATCTGCAAAAAACGGTGTCCCCGGAAATGTTCGCCGCCTTGGGTTTTGAGAGCCAGGTTATGAATTGGTCGATTACCCGGCTTTCGTCGGGAGAAAAACAACGGCTGGCAATTTTACGTCTGTTGCAGAACCGGCCGGAAGTTTTGTTGCTCGATGAACCGACGGCTAACCTTGATCCGGAGAATGCTAAACGGGTTGAGAACCTTTTCCTCAATTACCAGCGTGAGCAGGGTGCCGCGATTCTTTGGATTACGCATGATCTTGATCAAGGCCGCCGTCTCGGCGGGCGCCACTACCGGATCGAAAATGGCCGACTCGATCTGATTGCCGCCGGAGAGAAGCCATGAACGTTATCCCGCTGACACCATCCGATCTTCTTCTGACCTCTCTGCTAATTGTTGCCCTGGCCCTTTTATCCCTACCTCTGCGTCTTGAAATTGCCGGGCAGATTATGGTCGCAGCTTTTCGCACGACGGTTCAACTTCTGCTTATCGGCCTTATTCTTAAGTGGCTTTTTACTTCTGCGGGGCCGATTTGGATCGCCATCCTAAGTGTTTTCATGCTTCTTAATGCCGGTTGGGAGGTTTCACGCCGCCAGAAGCGTCATTTTAAAGGTTTATGGGGTTTTGGCATCGGTACCCTGTCGATGTTTTTGACCTCTTTTCCGATGCTTATTTTTACGCTGACCGTGGTTATCAATAATCAGCCCTGGTATGAGCCCCGCTATGCCATTCCTCTGCTCGGGATGTTGCTCGGCAACACCATGAATGGCGTATCTTTAGGCTTTGACCGGCTTCTGCATAATGTCTGGCAACAGCGCCAAATTATCGAAAATCGTCTGATGCTGGGAGAGACCTGGTTTGAGGCTTTGACTGAAATTCGTCGCGAAAGTATTCGCTCCGGCCTGATGCCGACGATTAACGCCATGATGGCAGCCGGTATCGTCAGCCTGCCGGGCATGATGACCGGCCAGATCTTAGCCGGTAGTCCGCCTCTGGAAGCGGTCAAATATCAAATTATGATTATGTTTCTGATCGGCGCCGGCAGTGGTTTTGGAACTATTGCCGCAGTCTCAATGGGCGCCCGCCGCCTCTTCGATAGCCGCCAGCGCCTGCGGCTCGAAAGATTAAATTGAATTGGTTGAGGATGGAACTGCGTTTTTGGTTGGGTATTCCGGGGGTATTCCGGCGTGGTATTCCGGGGACACCTTACTTAACTATTATTAAATATGGAACAATTATTGTAATTTTTTAACTAACTCGCAAATTCATCAATATTTGGTGTATCTCTGTTTACGCTGAATAGTTACCAATTATAATGTCAGGATGATGTTGTACCAGCGGGTGTTTATTCTGAGAACATTTCCGGTAGTAATAGATAATTGGCGACTAGAAAACAGAGTGCACCTTGAAATGTAAAGAGTGCTGACAACCAGGTAAAACTTGTGGAGCTATCCCCAGGAGGAACACTCAGGCTATATAGAGCGGACAATATAAATCCCAGTGAGCCGAGCAAATTAAGTGCGGTAATCCACCATTCAATATTTTCCGGATGCCAACCCCAGTAACCATGACACACCTCAATAAAAGCCAGACGACTGGCAATTAAAAAGCAGCTGCAGCCGATGATATTCGGCACCCAAATCAAGCCATCCTGCTGGATCCAGTTCAAATCACTGATAAAGGCATTCGCGGTATTAAAGTTAAACATCACGGTGCCGATTAATTGGATAAAACTTGCCATATAGCCTATGCGTTTTGGCTGCCAGGCGAGCCATCGAAAAGCATTGTGCGGCTTTTATTCACTATACAAACCTTCGCTATCACCCGCATTGACAGCTTCCAGTAACTGACAATACGCGGCAATCGTAAAAAAAATCGACCCGCCGAAGAACAGCCAATCAAGTGAGATATGTTCGGTGAATGTTGCAGGGAGATGGTTGGGGAAGGTAAGGCTATAGCCGCCTGCACTGAACAAAGCTGAACCGATAGTGAACAATATAGCAACCCACCAGGTCAGGCGCATGGGTGCCCAAAAACTAAGCCATGGATTTTTATGTTTGCCTGGTTCGCTCTGAGTCCCGGCGCGGAGCACTATCTTTGCTCCGCGCCCTTTACGGTAGCGACGCGATGTGACAATCTTTTGCACGCCGTTGGCCAAATAATGAACAACTTTAGTTCTGTAGTCAGGGCCTGTAAAAATAATTTTTGCGTGAGAATCTGTCATAAGTGTTACGTTCTGTTTCACCCTCCGGCACGTTTGACATTGTAACCGAGCTTGCTCAACTCTGTTTCGAGCATATCTCGGTGGTCGCCCTGTATTTCGATGACTCCATCTTTTAACGTGCCGCCGCTGCTACATTTTTGTTTAAGGGATTTTGCAAGTTTTTTCAGTTCTTCTTTATTTAAGGGGACGCCGGTTATCAAGGTTACGCCTTTTCCTTTTCTCCCTTTTGTCTCCCTCATTAATCTGACAATGCCATCATTTTTAGGGGGCGATTGGTTTTTGCGGCAAATACATTTTGTTGTTGGTTTATTGCAATCGGGGCACATTTTGCCGAACTCGGTCGAATAAACCATGCCGGAATTTTTGTTTTGAGTTTTCATGAGTATATTGTTTTTTCCCTACTTTTTTTGCATGCATTTGATGCCTTTACCTTTGAAGGCTGGGATGAAGCAGCGATTGCAGGAGTTGCAGGTGGCCGGTTCCTCTCGGCCGTTTTGCCATTGATTGATAAGGTCAGGTTCTTTGATCAGGGGACGGCTGAGAGAGATCAGAGAGACGCCTTTGTTGAGTAACTCTTCCACCATTTCTCGCGAACGGATGCCGCCAACGGCGATTACCGGAATTGATAAAGCCTCGGTAAAGGCGTAAATCTCATTGGCAAAAGGAAGTTCATTTTCTCCGGCTTTAATGGCCTTTGGTATCGGGGTCAGAGGGTCGGATATCTGGTTGCCGCCGCTGACTTCGATGGCATCTATACCTAGTTCGGCCAACTCTTGGGCTATGAGCAAGCTATCAGCACATTCAAGACCGTTTTCAAAATAGTCGGAGCCGTTGATCTTGGCCGTAACCATGAAATCATGGCCGACATAGTCCCTGATTTTTTTATAGCAGTCGATCAGGATTCGAGCCCGGTTTTCGCGGCTGCCGCCATACTCATCGTCACGTTGATTTGAGAAGGGCGAAAGAAACTGACTGATCAGGTAACCATGGGCGGCATGAATCTGGACGCCATCGCAGCCCGCCTCCCGGGCTCGGGCCGCAGCTTCAGCAAAATCGGTGATAATCATTTCGATCTTATTTTTAGTCAACGCTTGCGGGATCTGTTCGAAAAGCGGGTGTTCAACCGCACTAGGGGCGGTTACTGGGAGGAGGCTGATACTAGAATCAGCCAGACCGCCGCAATGGACGAGTTGCGCCTGAATGCAGGTGTCATGGTTTTTTGCAACTTCGATGACTTTAGAGAAGGATTGCTGCTGTTTGCGGTTGCAGAGCATATTTTGTTCCCGGTTACGGCGTCCCTGCTGATTTATGCCAATATAGCCGGTAGTTAAAAGAGCCGCGCCGCCCGCACTTAATTGTTTGTAAAGTTCAACTTGGGCCGGGCTGAAGAGCCCGTCGCTAAAACTCATTCCATCCCAGGTCGCGGAGCGAACAAAACGGTTTTTAAGGGTAAGCGGGCCGATTGTGATGGGGGAGAAAGGGTCGTTATTATTGTTGTTGGTATTCATAATGAAATTCCTTAAGAAACTATTCAGCTAACCCGTGAATTCAGGGGACACAATCCCGATTTCCTTCGGAGAATCAGGTTATGTCCCCAGAATTCACTGAAAGCCATCAAATTTAAGTGTTTTTCTACTTGCGCTGAATAGTTACTTCCTTAAAACGTTATGCGGCGATCGAGTGAGCGAAATTGGATCGCTTCGGCGATATCGGCGCTGTTGATTTCGGATCTTGCTTGCAAATCTGCAATAGTGCGAGCCACTTTTAATATTCGACTGTAAGCCCGCGCACTTAAACCGAGTCGATCCATGGCTGTTTGTAAGAGGTTGCGGCACTCTTGATTAAGATTGCAGAATTTTTTTAGATCACGGTCACTTAAAGCGGCGTTATTGCGGCGTGAGTGGTTTTTCAGGCGTTTTCGTTGGATCTTTTGCGCCTTGATGACCCGGTTGCGGATCTTTTTGGAACTATCTCCGGTTTGGGCTTGTTTCGGGTTGATAAGTTCAGTGGTCGGTACTGCCGGAACTTCGATGTGGAGGTCGATGCGGTCGAGCAAGGGGCCTGAGATTTTATGTCGATAGCGTTGGATTTGCGAAGCGCTGCAGATACATTCATGAAAAGGGTCGCCATAATGGCCGCAGGGGCAGGGGTTCATGGCGGTGATGAGAATGAAATCAGCCGGGAAAACGGCTTGAGCCTGAGCCCGGGCGATGGTGATTTGGCGGCTTTCGAGAGGTTGTCGCAAAACTTCGAGAGCGGAGCGACGAAATTCGGGAAATTCATCGAGAAAAAGGACGCCGTTATGAGCCATTGTGACTTCACCGGGGCGGGGTTGGGTGCCGCCGCCGATCAGGGCGACATCGGAGATTGTGTGATGTGGTTGGCGAAAGGGGCGATCTTTGATCAGGCCTTGGCCGGGGGCAATGAGACCGGCGACGCTGTGAATAATAGTGGTTTCCAATGCTTCTTCAAAGGTTAACGTCGGCAAAATTGAAGGCAGGCGCTGGGCAAGCATGGTTTTTCCGCTGCCGGGCGGGCCGACAAAAAGGAGGTTATGGTTTCCGGCGGCGGCGATCTCTAAAGCTCTTTTGGCTTGGTTCTGGCCCCGGACATCGGCAAAATCGAGTTGATTGTCGGCCTGTTTCTCGGTTTTGGAAAAGGTTTTCGGACGGCTTGGCCGGGGGCATTTTTCAAGGATGATATCCAGGGTTTCGAGCAGGTTTTCGACCGCTATAATTTCGATTTCAGCAATTGCGGCGGCTTCGGCGGCATTGGCGCGGGGTAAGAAAATGCCTTTGCAGCCGCTCTCGCGGGCGGCCAGAGCGATCGGCAAAGCTCCGCGAATCTCTTTGACCCGGCCATCCAATGAAAGCTCGCCGCAGAAAAGATAATCGTTAAAAATCGAAGTTTTTTGCAGCTCTTTATGGTCGCCGGCGATAATCCCTAAGGCGGCCGGCAGATCGAGGGCGGTGCCCTCTTTGCGCAGGTCGGCCGGAGCCAGATTAACGGTGATCCGGCGGGCGGGAAATTTGAAGCCGCAATTTTTAATCGCCGAGCGGATCCGTTCCTTGCTCTCCTTAATGGCGTTGTCAGCCAGGCCGACGACAACAAAGTTGGGCAGGCCGCGCGAAACATCGACCTCCACTTCAACCGGCAATGCTTTAATTCCGGCCAGAGAAGCACTTTTTATGGTTGTAAACATCAGAATTATGATTTATTATGTTATAGGTTTGAGCGATGGTCAGCTCTCTGGAAAAATTTGTCTTATACTATCTCTTGACTGTGTATTAATGTCAAGATGAAAAAGTTTGTTGACTTGTCGCCTGAAACTTATTAAGGCTGACGGCTTCGTAAAAAAAAAGCTACTTTATCTTGGTCTATCTCGGTGTGGGGTCAGACCTCCAGGCGCTGGCTGTAAGCCGGTTGCCGCTCTGAGCTCTGACTCCCCTCGAAGCCGGGCGAAGCCAAAATAACAACTTTACCGCTTTTAACTTAAAGCGGTTGTTTCGATCATTGAATAGTTACTCTAAAGTTAAGAATAGCTACTCTAAATTTAACAGGTTTAAAAAAAATGGAAGTGCTGGGTCGACATCTGTTGG
>JAGGWR010000149.1 GCA_021163445.1 Candidatus Tharpella aukensis | reverse complement strand
TGGGTTTTACGTTCAAGGATACGCCTCAGATGGTTGATTGGGTTTGGCAGAAAGGGGATTGGTATCTGGTGATAAACCCTAAGGCTGGTAACCCTTTTGCCAAGAAAACCGACAACCGTAAAAAGAGCCCCAAAGATGCTGACATTGAGAAAAAGTAACTGTTTTGCGATCCTGCCGTGGGCTATAATAATTTGTCTGTTCTTGCTACTTATGGCCCCATTAGCCACGGCTCAGGAGCTTAAAGGTGAAGCCGATTATAAACCCTGGTCGGGATGGTGGTGGCCCAAAACAAAAGGCCAGCTTGTTTTAGGTTATAATGGTCAACCGTCACCGGCTGAAAAATATGACCTTTATGTCAGCGGGATCCGCCACGGCAGCGCTTATTGGGACGGCATAGACGAATGGTATGACATCAATGCTAAGAGTTGGCATGGATTATGTAATGGTTGGGTCAATGCCTCTATCCTTGAGCCCGGGCCCATACTTCCGGCCAGCAGCCGAGGCGTCTTTCTTGGTGTCGGAGATAAGAAGGGTTTGCTCGCGGCCGCTCATTTCAAAGATGAAATTATCTGGGAGAAGTGTGCGGGGCCCGAGCCTTTTCATCGCTACCTGATAAAATATGTTGGTGAACAGGGTGAAATTATTGGTGCCGATCTTGACTCCTCGGATTCATTCTGGTCCTATCCTATCTATAGTTACGAGATGGCTATTACTCCCGGGATTGAGAGTGACGAGGTTATTTGTACGATTAAACATGCCGATGATTTTGTTGAGCCCGATTATCAAGGGACGCTGGAGATTGTTAGAACATACAAGTATCGACTGGATAAAGATGCCCAGGGTAACTATGATGGTGCGGGTGAGTGGCTTGAAGGAGATCCGGAAGATCTGCATCCCGAGTATGTTTGGGTGCCTGTCGGAATTCGTCAGAGAGAAATAATTATAGATTACGCAGAAGTTGTCAAGATGGCCCGGACGGTCGATGATGAACTGGAAGGTGAAGGTCTGCTTCCCGGTCACCATCTCCTGATTGTCTATCCCGGTGAAGATGATACATTTACGATCTCTCCTCTGATCGGTGAAAAAATTACCTGCTCTCTGGCCCTCGATCCCCAGAGTGCACCCGGAAATGGGGCTCATTTTACGTTTGCACGCAATAGCGAGGTGGTTGAGGCTGGTGAGCTTGATCCCGAGCTCCAGCAATTGACCCTTGAGTCTGTTGCCGGCGGCGATCAGTTCCGGCTTGCCATTTTACCGGATCTCGAAAATAGTGCCGGGGTTTGCGTTCATCTCTATGTTGAAGTTGAAGCTCAATATCAAAGTTGGTTTTATGGCTATCCCGGGGATTCATACTGGCTCGGCTACGCGGCTGCCGGGTTGACTGAGAATCCGGGCGCCCGCGCCTGGCTTGAGGTTGTTGGTGACCAGGGTTTGCCCTGGGGCCGGGGTGCAATGAGTGGTGCTGACCTGAAATCGGCGGGGCAGTGGCTGGCCAGCCTTGAGAATTATCGGTCGGTTGATTATTTCAGTGGTGATGGCAAGCCGGTTGCGTTTAAGCTGATCTCATCGACTCCGTTACAGAGTCTTCTTTTGGCAGGTAACAACGCGACTCTTTGGGGGCCGCCCAATTCTGCTGAGGTTGTTGGCGGAAAGCTGATCATCCCCTGGTTAACCAGTGTCTACAATTGGAGTAAATCAGCCACGTTCTATCTCACCAATTCGGATTCGGAGACCGGGAGGGTAACCATCTCTTATTATAAAAACGATGGAACTTTATTACCCTCTAATGAAATTGACTTGCCCGCTAAATCGACGCAGACCTTTGTTGCCCGAGACTATCCGGGGATAATCGGAGGGGTCGATGGCTGGGGAATAGTTGAAAGTTCAAAAGTTCAATTTAGTGGTGCGGTAATAGTTAAAGAGGGCTATAAAACAGCTGATCAGCTGCCTCTGCTCGAACCTGCTAAAGTGTGGTTTGCGCCCCATCTGGCAACTGGTTCCGGCTGGCAGACCCGGTTGGGTATCTGTAATCCTGAGCCTGAACTGTTGACCTTATCGCTTACCGCCTATATTGACGGTGAACCCATTGCTTCAATTCCTGAAGTTACGGTTGTGCCTTATGCCAAGCAAGAGTTGGTTGTTTCCAGAGACCTCCTTGGTCTTAGTCAGGAAGAGATCAACCGGGCCTGGCTCCGGGTCGAAGGAGATCACGATTTTGTCGCCTATCTTCAATATCTTTATGGCGGCGAATCCAGTGCTTCTATTCCGCTGTCCAGTGATCTCGCTGGTGCGAGGCAGCGTAAACTCTCACAGCTTGCCGTCAGTGGCGGCTGGTGGACCGGGATTGTCTTAATCAATCCCGAAGCTAAGACCGTAAACCTGGAAATTGCCGCTCTGGATAGTAACGGCAATGAGTTGCAGCGCCTGCCGCTAAAGATCGGGCCTCAAGGTAAGTTCAGCGCAAGTGTTGCGGCCCTGTTTAATGAATCAGAGATAGAAAACCTGGCTACATTGCGCCTGGAAGGGGCGAGTGGTGATATCAAAGCCTTGGTAATATATGGGGGTGATGGTGTGACCCATCTCTCCGCCCATAGTTGGTAGAAATCGATTAACTCGTAAAAAAGTTCCATAACCGTCATGCCGACGCAAGTCGTTATCCAGATAAGAAAATAAAGGGGAAAATCTTAAATGAGAACAGTTGGCAGCAAGATGATGATTTATCTATTGAGAGTCGCAATTTTAACTGTGCTATTGTTCGCCTGGGCGCCGACCGGCATAGCCTCAAGTGAAGTCTCAAGTTCAAGTTTACGGATTTTCTATGGTGGTGGTGTTGAAGGTTACGTCGAACCTTGCGGGTGAGGATCTAATCAGGCGGGAGGTCTCTCGCGACGCAAAACATTGCTCGATCAAGCGACTAAAGGATTGTCGAAGGATCAAAGATTGATCATAAATAATGGTAATAATATCAGCTTTAAGACTCATATTAATCATATCACGGCGAAATACGTTTTGCAGTGTATGGCGTTAAGCGGGGTCGAGGTTATCGGGGTTGGTCCTCAGGAGTTGACCTTGAGCCGGGAGAGCTTGATGAAATTAATCGAGCATAGCCCGATTAATGTGGTCTCCGCTAATATTCCCGGTCTCCTTCCCTATGTCCGTTTTTCTAAAGACAGGGGAGCTTTGAAAGTTCTTGTAACTTCAGTTATGGATCCCGAAGTTTTGCCCCAATATGACGTCAAATATGATGGCGAGATTAGTGAACCGATCAGCGCCCTTAAGCGCATACAAAAGGAGATTGACCACGATCTTTTTATTGTCATAGTGCATGCCATGGGTGAACGTATTTCGACTATCATTAACAGCTGTCCCGGAATCGATCTCGTGATTGATGGTTTGACCCAAAAAGTCAATGATAACCTTGATCGTGAGGGTGTTGTGCCTCTGCTTTGTAACAATCGCCGGGGACAATATATTGCTTATGTTGATTACCGGACGGGCGCTGCGAAAGCGATTGAAAAAACGGTAGTGCTGCGGGCCGGAAAGAAATCAGTCAAGGAGGATCCTGAAATTAAAAATCTTGTCCATGCTTATAATCTGAAAAGAAACGAGCATAGTAGAAAGATTAGAGAGAAAAATCAACAAGAAAAATTGCACGCGATGCTGCAAAAAAATCCGCCAAATCTCTACTTGGGGGATCAGGCCTGCCTCGGTTGTCACCTTGATATGGCTGAAAACTGGCGTGAAACCCGGCATGCCCGCGCCTTGGCTACCTTGGAGAAAAAGGGTCGTGAAAATGATGTGGAGTGCCTGAGATGTCACGTGACCGGGATGCATGATAAGCACGCTGTGGGAGGTTTTGCCTCCATTCAGGAAACCCCCTGGATGACCAACGTCCAATGTGAGAGCTGCCATGGGCCGGGCGCTAACCATGCCCAGAATCCTTCGCAAAAAAAGATGAAAATGGCTGGGGTAAAGAGTTGTCTCACCTGTCACACCGAGGTGGTTGATCCCGGTTTTGATTTTAAAACTAAATTTCTATTGCTCAACCATAGTCAAAAAGTTGAATAGTTACAAAGGAGAAAGAGTTGAGAATTAAAAAAGCCCTGAAAGAGATGCTTGCGGGTCTGCTGCTGCTGGTTAGCGGGGTTGGCTTGATTGGTTTATCCGGTTTGACCGCTGCGGCAGCTGAAGATGGGGTAACCCGGCTCATTCGCTCGGAATATCAGAGTCCGATTCCGGGCCGGGAAAAATCGACAATCTGGTGGCACTTTGCGCGTTCAACTACAGCTTCTGGAGATACGCAGGTGCTGGTCACAGATCGTGATTTGCGGGCTCAAACCCGGGCCGAGCTCTATTATGACCAGGAAAATGCTCTGCTTCAGGTTGACTGTTTCCGCCGGCGCCGGGGGCAGGAGATATGTGATGCCCGTATTTATGATGGCAGTGCTCCGGTGATAATGAGCCAATCGCTGATTCCCGGCGACTGGCTCAATCGGCAACTCCCTTTTGTACCCCGGGAAAAGGTGGGCAAGTATCTGGTTAAAGAACAGGTTGGGGTTACCGTTTTCTCTTCCCGACTCCAGGTTACGGAAAAGGATGTAGAGTTGGTCGAAGCTTGTAATCGGGCAATGATCAACAGCGATAATCAAGCCCTGGTTCAAAAACGCAGACTTCGTCTGGTAACAGTTAATAAAGTTATGGGCGCGGGTGAAGATGAGATTGTGCTCATGCGCCAGTTATGGGCGGTTGGTGATAGTTTTTGGCTCTATGAAGAGAAAGGCGGCCGTCGATCCTGGCGCTGTGAGCGAAAATAAGCAGGGGTGATTTAATCTGGGAATGAATATTGCAAAGTAATAGCAAGATAACACAAGATTTCAAGATATAATATCTTAAAACAATAAAACAATAAAATATGAGGAGTAAGTTATGAAGATCTTGTTCAGATATCGAGGTGGGCTGTTTTTAGCAGCCCTGGCATTTGCTTTTTTTGCTCTCCTGCCGTCGATCTCACAAGCGTCGTCAGGTTACGGGTATATTGACAGCAAAACTGGCGGGCTCAATTATGAGTGGGAAGGTGGTAGTCTTCAGCCTGGACCAAAAGGAGATAATGAGTACAACGCATTAGAGAAAGATGTCCATTTATTAGGTTTTGATAAAATAAGTTCTAATACGGATTTTACGTTTGAATTTTATGGTAGAACGTATTATGGGGTCTATCTCGGTGGTAACGGTTATCTAACCTTTGCCTATAGGCCTAATACTAATGAAACTTATGATGGCATCGGTATTCCCTCTAAATCCGGTCCCAATGCTTTAATTGCACCTCTGTGGGGTTCGTATGATACTTTTGACTGAACTCGCGGATATAAGTATGCACTCCGTGGGAGTGCACCAAATAGACGCTTGATTATAGAGTTTTCTAAAATTTTAAATCTGGATCTTGATGATGAACTTGTTGAAGGTGGATTTAATGCGACAAGTTTTCAGGTAATTCTCTATGAAACTAGTGGAGATATAAGGATTAATTATGGCCCGGGAACCGTTCCCGGGAGAAAGTTTGTTGTTGGTATCGAAAACCAGGATGGGAGCCAGGGTTTAAGTTATCCCGGCTTGAAAACTGACGGGTCAAACGAAGGTTTGTCAGTGCTCTTCTACCAAGGTGCGTTCACCCCTCCGGATCCTGGTCCAAATCCAAATCCAAATCCAAATCCAGACCCGGATTTATCCGATTATGATGGTGATGGATTTAGTATTGATGACGGTGATTGTGATGACCGTGACTCATCTATTTATCCTGGGGCAGATGAAATTTGTGGCGATGGCAAGGATAACGACTGTGACTCTAGTACCAGTGATATTTGTCCCGACATTCCAGAAATGTTACTTTACTTTCCATTGGTGGAAGGAGCTGAAGAAGAGAGCTTTGTAGGCTTGGTTAATACCGGAGAAAATTCTCTGAACGGTACTTTTACTGCATACTACTACGATATCGATGGTGTTCTTGAGAGCCTCAATAAGGAGATTGAGATTCCTTTGCCTAAAAATGCTAATCATAAGTTTGCTTTAGGAGACATTTTTCCAGATCTTGAAGAACATATACTTTATGTCACATTTGCCGGGGCTCCGGGCACGGCCGGGAAAGGCTATTGTCGCCTTGCTGGTGAAGAGTCGGCCGTCGCCGCAGCTTATCCGGGAGTTGCTTCCCTTGCGGCGAGCATGAGACTGAATGTTCCAAATATTACTTATAGCTCGGGATGGAGCACCGAAATCAGTCTTGTTAATGCCGGCAGTAAGCTTAGTGCTGAAATATTTCTTGCGAATGGAGACGACGAAGGCAAGATATTCGTAGGTGATAGTCGTTCGACTATAAAGGTATTCGTAGATGGTAGTAGTTCAATTATAATAGATGAGAATGGTCAGCTAAAGATTGTAGTCGATGATGATCTAGATGTTATATGTGATGGGGTTGTTACTCGTCTGGGTGATCTGGAGCGACCAGCTGTGACCAGCGCGACAATAAAGTTGGTAGGTGACGGGATTGACGGCAAAGGCTGTGTCGGCGCGGTTCTTTATCGGGCCGAAGCTGGAATGGCTGCTGCAGTTTTGAGTTCAGCAAGTGTAAATAGATTAATTGCTCCTCTTGTCCCTCAACTGCTCACGGAAAAAGGTTGGTGGAGTGGGCTGGCTGTAGCAAATCCCGAAAGTGCTTTGCGTACCGGGGCTGATGACGAATGTCTCCTGGATATATCCTATTTTGGTGAAAATAAAGTAGAGTTAAAACAGGGGTATCCTGAGAATCCTGAATTAGGTAAGTCGGAACATCTCGCGATCAACGTAAACGATTTCTCGGCGAAAACTTACGGGCTCAGGGTTGAGAATAAGTGCGGAATTGTGGGGCTTGAGTTTATGGGTATTCCCGGAGGGGATATGGGGTGTCTATCGCTTTCAGGTCTCAGCCGTAAATCCGGAGACTTTGCTCGGGTGCAAAAATCGGATGAAAATATGAGGAGTCGACTCGTGCTCTTAAATCCTGGAGGTGATGAAGTCTGGGTAAACTTTTACCTTTATGATCGAGACGGCAAAACTATTGGCTATAATCATCGCTTTCCGATCGAACCTTATGGTCGGCTAGATGATCTTCCCGAAGACCTGTTTTATTATGAAGATGTTTCAGCGATTGCCACTGTGCGTTACAGTTCGAAGGATGAACTTGTCGGACTGGTTATAAATAGTCGAAGTTATGAGATCGATGGCATTCTCAAAACCCAACTTGATATCTTACCCGCTATCAAGGATTAGACTACCGATTGAGACTACCGACACTGTCTTGTTAGGATAGAGTTAGGAGTTGATGCAGTTTTAGTAAAAAAGCTCAGAGGGGCCGGGACTAAGTCCGGCACTTCTGAGCTTTTTTATTTATCTGTTGCAGCAGGTGTTCAAGATGAGGCCTGCGCTTTATTTGATTGCTGCTTTTTATTACGCCGCCAAAGCAGAGCCAGGCCGCTGCCTAAAAACCAGATTGGAGCCGGAAGGGGTACGGCTGAGGGTTCTGCCTTCACTACGAAAGGGTCAGTTACCAAACCCAGAAAAGCTTTACCATACTTTACCTGCCCATCTGAATACTGGGGCTGGAAATTGTCCGATGGTAAATACCTGTTGTCTCCTTTTGCTATATATTTATTAACTATTTGATCCATGAAATATGCCGGAATGTAATTATAGCCCTCTAGATAGAAGGCCAAACCTTTGACCTCGTAACCGAATATATCAAGTTGCATTGGATCCGACCACCAGAGCAGTCCCATTCTCGGGCTGCCTTCGGAGCCTTGACTATAGGCATAGAGATAATCGATTTCGTTAAGGGTAAATTGTCCTGTGGTAACGGTGCCCGGCTCACAGTATTGCTTTTCGGTGCAGTTATTGTAAAAGGATAGGGAACCATCACTGGTCAGAGAGAGTGAACCGCTAAAATCATTCCCCAAGCCCGGCTGATATGAATTTTTGGTCTGGCTATCGAAAAACACCGTGCCCTTAAAATCATAAGTCTGGGCAGCGGCGATCTGCGGCACCAGTAAAAATCCAAGTGTCAGCAGCAAGATCACGCCAGCCACTTTATAATTTAATATCCAGTTCTTCATCATATCACCTTCCTCTAAAGACATGCTTTTTTGCCTGCTATAGTAATAGGATAACCTAAAAAAACGGGATGGCAATAGGTCAAAAGTATGAATTTTAAATAAAAAAGAGTATTTACCGGAAAATCAACTATAAAAAGGCAGCAATGTCCGGTTTGCTAATTGCAACCCGCAGGTTTCTCCTCAGGGCAATTGATGTTGCGTTGAAAATTAATCTATTGTTGTCGGCTGATAACGTAGTGGTTGAGAGATATCAATATGCCCTGCCAGAGTCTCCCTTTTTTTCCCTTCTATTAGAATCTGTAAAGTATTAAAATTGGGAAAGTTTGCAAGAAAACTGTTACTAAGACAGGAGATTGCCAGCATTTCGTCCTGGCCGCCGAAGTTTATCGCGCCCTTGACCAGATCGATGGAGAGATCTATGGTGATCAAAGGAACATTGAATGTGGCAGTAAGGAGTTTAGTTTGGCGCGGCAAGGGGGCCGCATCGTGCGCTCTGGAGAAGGTCAGCAGGCGGATAATCTCAATTGCTTTTTGCTGCTGGCTGAGGGCGGGGTGAAAATTTTTCTTAAAGGTTGTGACTTGGCTGTAAGTTTTTTCAAGGCGAAAATATTTCAGGGTTGTAGATGAGGTTTGAGTTGCGGGTTGCGGTTGTAATTTACGCGTTTTTTTGTACTCTACAGGTTTACTTTTAGGCTGGCTTAGAGTTCTGCCGGGCCTTTTTATCGGTTTAGTGGGAGGTTGGATAATTGAAGGGGTGGAACTTGAGTAGAAATAATAAAGAATTACGATCAAGCCACTGACAATTATGAGAAACTTAAATGCCGGCAACAGAGGAGAGCGCTGGCTGGGGCGCGGTTTTTGTTTTTTGTTTGCCGTCCGATTTTTTGTTTTGCTTACTTTGGCCAAATCGTAAAAATCCTAACGTGGTAGTGCCGGAATGAATTTATTTAAACCACGGATTACACGGATGGGCACAGATAAAACCGAGGTTCTTATGGCGCATCCGTGTATTCCGTGGTGAAGCTGAACGTTCACTTTCACGCTCAAACTAACACAGCTTGGGCTGGAAAACAATGATTAATCACGGGCTCATCCGCCAGTTGAGGGGGATTAGGGCTCGTTGCAGTTTGGTTGCGGCCGTTCTCTTTGGCTCGGTAGAGAGCTTGATCGGCGGCCATGATTAAGTCAGTGGTTTGGATCTCATCGGTACTCGCAATGCCAAGGCTTGCAGTGATTTTAAGGTGAATATTGTTGTGGGTGACGATATTTTGTTTTTCAATTGTCCGGCGAATCCGTTCTCCGATTTTTTCGGCCTGTTCAAGCCCGGTTTCCGGAAGAATGAGGGCAAATTCCTCACCACCATAGCGGCAGGGGGTGTCACTCTGGCGAACCAGTTCAAGGAGGACTTTGCCTAGAGTTTGCAATACCAGGTCACCGGTTTGGTGGCCGAAATTGTCATTGACCTTCTTGAAGTAATCAAGGTCAAGCATGATCAGGGAGGTTGGTCTAAGGTAGCGTTCAGATCGTTCACACTCAATTTTTATGGTTTCGTCAAAATGGCGGCGGTTGTGAAGTCCGGTCAAAGTATCCATCCGGGCGTTTTTTTCGAGTTCTTGTCGACTTATGGCTTCGTATACTCTTTTTTTCAGGTGCTGTAAGCAATAATTAAAGAGTTGGGACTCTTTGCTGGTCGGCTTGGATGTTGTGTAAAGCATGAACTGTGCTGACTCAAGGGAGTCAGTGGCGGCGGCAACCGAAAAGGTTTCGCCACGCTCCCTTTTTCGTGCGATTTTGTTTTTGGTTTTATCTATGATTGGTAAGGCTGAATTAGTTGTGCTTAGTTTTTCACTGAGTTTAAGAATCTCATTATTTATTGAAAGAGAGGGTTTTCTCCCGGCCACAATCAATTTTTTATCATGTTTTAATAAAGAGAGTAAAACCAGTGTATTGTTGTTATCAAGGCGGGCCAGTTGGTGAGCTGCATTATCAACCATTGATGCAGGCTTCTCGATCTCCAGGGTTTCGATAAAATCATGGAGAAAGGTTAAGCTGGAGGTCGATGCGGTTGAATATGACTTTGGTTTTGGCTGGTTTAATTGTGAGAGTGTCAGGCGGTTGAAAAGGGGCAGTAAGGATGAAGTAACTATATTGGATGCGAATACTCTCGAACTATTTTTCAGGCAGTAAGTCATGGCAGCAAACCTTATTTGAATTTTGATCTTTCTGGTTGTTCTACAAGATCTTAAAAAAAGGTTTTGCAACTGGTATGCCATTATGCAGGATAAATTTAAGCAAAAGTGCGCCATAAACTATTGGAAAGCTGTAAGTGCATGAAAATAAATCATTAAATTATTAATGTTGGAGGATGTTGAGGTTGATTCTGGGGGCCAGGTAAAAGCCTGCGGGAGGTTTGTCAGGAGGGTTGAAGAGATGAGTTGTCAAAAAAGTGGTGGTCCCCGTCAAATATTCAGGGGCTGGATGCTACCCTTGCAGCATCTCGATAAAGGTCTCAATCCGGGTCAGGGTGCGGCCATCGATGGGGCCGGGCTGGTCGGCTTCGAGGGTGAGTGTCGGGATTGCGAGTTTACGCTTGAACAGGATATCTTCAATCTGGCGGAAGCAGAAGGATTGGGTGTAGTGAATAATGCCATCTAGTTGGCGTTGAACGCAGGCTTGCTCGATATCTAAAAGACGCTGGTCAACCTGGTAGGGATAGGTGTAGCGGGAGTATTGTTGCGCCAGAGTGCATTCCGGTGCCCAGGGCAGGGCAAATTGGCGGGGAACTTCATTGAAAACTACGGCGGCATCAAGTTTATCGAGGGTTTTGTAGAGATCACTCAAAATTGGGGGAACCCCGGCCAGACCGAGACGTATCTTTTTTTTCAGGGGTTGGCGGTTTTGCAGATTTTTAAGAAAAATCTCAAGTTCTGAGGAAAAAAGTTCGGGGTTGCCGTTAAAATCGCTGGAGTTTACGAGGTAGAGTTGGTTCTCTTCACCGCTTACCAGGTTCTCCTGCCAGGTGAGCCGGTCGAGTTCCGCCAGTCGACTGCGGATGGGGTCGAGTTGTTGTTTGCAGAATTTGATTTTATCAGCCTCGGCCCCCAGTTCGTCGGCCAGTCCCTGGATGGTCCGCTCCATCTGGGCGGCGTCGGGGGCGTGGGGATAGGAGAAAGGGATAACCCGTTTACCGTCATCTTTAAGGATCTCTCCTAAGGCGATACTGTTGCTGCAGTCGCCGCCGCTGACGATGATGATGGTATCGATCTTTTTTTCCGCTGAAGTGTCTCTCAGGGTGCCATAGATGCCCTTAATCCAGGCGCAGGTTGTCTGGGGGAAGCCAGCCTCTTCCGCTAACCGGATAAAGTGGTTGGGGTCGGGGTCGGTAATAAAGAGATTGTTAAGGTCGCAAGGGGTATGCCCGGCGGCGAAAACAACCTCAACCGGAATGGTCGAAGTGATACCGATATTCATTTGAAAGTCTTGACCTTGTTAAAGGAAAGCGAAGCGACGTTCAAAATTGCTCTCTTTAACTTAAAGAAAAT
>JAGGWR010000111.1 GCA_021163445.1 Candidatus Tharpella aukensis | reverse complement strand
ATTTTGGGGGCGACCGGGTCGATCGGCCGCAGCACTCTTGATATTGTTTCCCGTTTTCCTGAACGTTACCGGGTGGTCGCGCTGGGCGGCGGAAGAAATATTGGTGAATTAATTGATCTGGCCCGGCGCTTTCAGCCGCAACTTTTGTCGGTGCAGGAGGAGGCCGGGGCCCAGGAGTTAGTTCAGGCTCTTAAAGATTGTGGTTTGTCGATTCCGGTTATGGTTGGCCAATCCGGGGCCGTGGCCGTGGCGACTCATCCGCAAGCTGATATCGTAATTGCGGCGATGGTTGGTGCGGTCGGACTCGAACCAACTTATGCGGCACTTAAGGCCGGTAAAGATGTCGCTTTAGCCAATAAAGAGTCGATGGTTATGGCCGGGCGTCTTTTAAACCGGGTGGCGGCGGCAACCGGGGCGGCCATTCTGCCGCTTGACAGTGAACATTCGGCAATCTGGCAGGCGCTGAAAGGAGAGCCCAAAAAAGGGGTTGAAAAACTGATTTTGACCGCTTCCGGCGGGCCTTTTCGGGATTTTTCTTTAGCTGAAATGGGACAAGTCACGCCCGAGCAGGCGATGCGCCATCCGCGTTGGGAGATGGGGCCGAAGATCACAATCGATTCGGCAACCATGATGAACAAAGCTTTAGAGATTATCGAAGCGCGTTGGCTTTTCGATATTGTTCCTGAACGCATTGAGGTTTTGGTGCACCCGCAAAGTATTGTTCATTCGCTGGTTGAATATGTCGATGGCTCCGTGTTGGCTCAGCTCGGCCTGCCGGATATGCGTCTGCCGATCGCCTACGCTTTGGGTTATCCGGAAAGGTTAGCCCTTGATCTGCCCAAACTTGATCTGGCAACTATTGGTCAACTCGATTTTATGCAGGCTGATGCGACACTTTTTCCGGCTTTAAAGTTGGTACGCCGGGCCCTGGCCGCAGGTGACAGCGGGGCGATTGCTTTTAACGCGGCGAACGAGGTTGCGGTCGAGCGTTTTCGTCAGGGTGAGATCGGTTTTTTAGAGATTGCCGAAACCGTCGAAAAAGTGCTTAACCAAGTGACCCGAGAAGATTTTTCAACCCTTACCGAAATTCTTGATTTCGACGCCCAGGTACGGCAGTCGATTTCATAGCCAGGCACAAAGGCACAAAGGCTGAAGGCACAAAGTAAAAGCAAAAAACTTTGTGCCTCTGTGCCTGCTGCCTTTGTGCCTCATCTATAATTGGTTTTACTTCAGATAAATTGAAAATCTTTTAGGTTCTTCTTTGATTCCGGCTTCTGCCGGGTTAGGATAATTCATGTACAGTACTGTTTCAGCTATAATTGTTTTAGGAATTCTTATCTTTGTTCACGAACTTGGCCATTTTCTGGTGGCTAAGTTTTGTGGGGTCAGGGTTCTGGTTTTTTCTTTGGGTTTTGGGCCGCGCCTTTGCGGTTTTCGCAAGGGTGATACCGAGTACCTGCTCTCGGCGGTGCCTTTGGGTGGCTATGTTAAAATGTTGGGGGAGGGCAAAGGTGAGGATGGGGTCGAATTGACCGCCGAAGAGAAACCTTTTTCCTATGAGTATAAAAGTCCCTGGCAACGACTGGCAATTATTGTTGCCGGTCCTGGAGCCAATATCCTTTTTGCCGCGCTGGTTTTTTCCGTAGTCTATCTTTTTGGAGTTCCCTCATTAAGCTCGGTAATCGGTGAGGTTAATCACGAGATGCCGGCTTATAGTGCCGGTTTTCAGACTGGTGATAAAATTGTCAAGATTGACACCCTGGCGATTGCTGATTGGGAGCAGCTCTCGGCCGCAGTCCGGGCCAGCGGCGGCAGTGAACTGGTTATCGCCTATGAGCGGGGAAATGAGTTGTTGGAAGCTCGGGTGGTGCCCAAGCGGATGGAAAGTAAAAATATGTTTGGTGAAAATGTGGTCACCTATATTATTGGGATTACCGCGTCGGGTGAGACCGTGGTTAAGCATTACCGGCCCGGTCAGGCTTTGATTCAAGGCTTAAAAGAGACCTGGAAAGTCTCTTATTTGACCGTGCTTGGCTTTATAAAAATGATCGAGCGCGTGATTCCAGCCAAAGATCTGGGCGGACCGATCATGATTGCCCAGATGGCCGGTCAGCACGCCAAGGCCGGCATCTTGAGTCTGCTCTATTTTATGGGCATTATCAGTGTTAATCTCGGTATCCTCAACCTTTTTCCGATTCCGGTACTCGATGGCGGCCATCTTCTTTTTATTACGATGGAGATTATTCTGGGGCGGCCGGTGAGTCGACAAAAAATGGAGATCGCCCAGCAGGTGGGTCTCTTTTTGTTGATTTCTTTAATGATTTTTGTTTTTTATAATGATTTATCTAGAATTTTTACTAAGTGATGTCTCTAACTCTAGTTGTTGATTGTAGTACTGAAATTCTTTCTTTGGCTCTTTTGCGTGGTAGTGGGGCTCTGGTTGAGTTGCGTCTCGCGGTTTCCGAGCCGCATTCAAAAACTTTGCTGGCGGCGGTTGACTGGGCTTTATGTCAGGCTTCTCTTGAAGTCTCTCAACTAGAACGGCTGGCGGTTTGTTGCGGCCCCGGATCTTTTAGTGGTTTAAGGATCGGGATGGCGACCATGCAGGGTCTCTCCCAGACGTTGGCCATACCGCTTTATACTTTTGTCGAGCACGATATGATAGCTTATAAGTTTGCTTTTCGAACCGGGGTGTTTGCGGTTTTAACCGATGCCCGGCGTCAGCAAGTCTATTGGGCTTCCTATGTCAGCGATGGAGAAAAAATTGAGCGTCTCTCCTTTTGCCGGGTTGATAATCCCGAGTCGCTGGCGACATTGTTGCCGGAGGAAGATATTTTATTGGTTGGTTCTGGCGTTGATGTCTACAGATCGAAACTGGTTGAAGCACTGCCGAAGGCCGAACTCCTCGGGGCTCCGCTGGCTTTACCGGATTTGGCTCTGCTCTCCCGGATGCCATTGTTGTCAGGATCCCCGTTAAGTATTGATGTTGGAGATCGTGGCCGGGTAGGGATGTGGGAATCGACCAAACAACTTGAACCACTCTATATCAGGCCCTCAGATGCCGAGTTGAACCGGAATAAAAAGTTAAAAGAGATGGCGTCGTAAAAAAACACAATTATCTAATGCGGGTATCTCTCTTAACCCAAATTTGTCTCGCCAAGACGCCAAGACGCAAAGAGTTCAAACAATCAAGTTGTCTTATGGTTTTTCTTGGCGTCTTAGCGTCTTGAGAGAGCAACGCGAACGGGCGAGAAACTAAAAAAAATTAAAAGAGCGTCAAAATGGCTGAAAAAAAACGTCTGCTGCAAATCCTCGATCTAATCAAGATGTTGCCGCGAACCAACTGTAAAGAGTGTGGGTATCCGACCTGTATGGCTTTTGCCACGTATGTTTTGCGAGAGGGTGAGGATCCTGCAAAATGTCCCTATTGGCGGCCTGAAGATCTGGCTTTTGTTAAGCAATCCTTGATCTCTCAAGGCGAGGATAGTGCTTATCCCGACCATCTCTTTTCGGCCCGGAAATTTGTTCAGGGAAAGATCAAAGAGTACGATTTTTCTACTGTGGCAAAAAAGATCGGGGCTCGTCTGGTCGAAGATGAAGCGGGTGATTATCTGATTGTCAATCTCCTTGAACGTCTCTATCGAGTTGATAAAGAGCGGGTTGAACCTCTTGATGAGGGTGAACATGACCTCTGGGAGCATATTTTGCTCTACAACTATGTGGCGGAGGCTGGGGGACGGCCTTTAACCGGTAACTGGGTGCCGATGGAGAGCCTGCCCGGCTCTCTGGCCAAGCGCAAAGTCTTTGTCAGCGGTTGTGAAGAGAAGATTGCGGCTGCCTATAGCGGCCAGCCGGAGCTTTTGCGTCAATCTTTAAAGGTTCTCAAGGCTGATTTTCCCGAGCTTGAAAGTAATGCTGAAGTCGCGGCCGTTTTTCATCCTTTGCCGATGATTCCTTTTCAACTTCTTTTTTGGGATGCCGACCTTGATGACGGTTTTTCCGCCCAGGTTAAGATTTTATTCGATGAGACGGTACTCGATTATCTCGATATCGAATCACTGGTTTTTCTTGGTGATAAATGTGCTGAAAGGCTTAAGGCTTTGCGCTCATGATAGATGGCGGTCATCAATATCAATGGTTGACCGCGTATGATCGACAACGGATGGAGGACCATCGCCTGGATTGGCCGGGCCAACCCTCTTTTTTTAAGCACTACTCTCCCGTTACCTCATATCCTCTACCCTTGCCGGAAAAACTTCCCGAGGGCTCACTTTTCAGATTGTCAAAAAATGCTCCACCCCGCAATTCTTTAGTCTGGAATCGCCAATCCTTAGCCAAATTGTTGCTTTTAACCTCGGCGCCGACAGCTCGCAGCTCTTTTCCCGAGGGTGAAATCTGGTATCGTAGTAATGCTTCGGCCGGAGCCTTGCATCCGCTTGAGTTCTATCTCTCGTTTTCCGGAGGCGAAGATTTGCCCGCTGGCCTCTATCATTACGATCTGCTTAAACCGGCTTTAAATCGTCTGCGCCGTGATCCTGGTTGTAAAACTTTCGCTGCCGCCTGTGGTGACGATCAAGAAAGTGGCTCTTCTTGTCCGACGTTATTGATCAGCGCAATATTCTTTCGCAGTGCCTGGAAATATCGAGCCAGGTCTTATCGCTACCTTTTGCTGGATGCCGGGCATGCGCTTGAAAATTTGATTATGGCTTTGTCGGCCATGGGTGCCGGTTTTGAAGTTGTGCTTGATTTTGATGATACGCTTATTAATCAGGCTCTCGGTTTTGATCAGCAGCGTGAGGTCGGGCTGGTTGCCGTACGTTTAGGCTCGATTTCCTCGCAACTTTCAGAGGTAAAACCATGCCTGGAGGCGGCTGACCCTGAACCGGATCTGGTCTCCGGCAGCCGGGTTTCAAGTCGTGAGAT
>JAGGWR010000172.1 GCA_021163445.1 Candidatus Tharpella aukensis | reverse complement strand
GATCTCGAATACTCCCCATTTTTATTGCTTCCATATATGAACACACCACCACGAAGATTTAATTTCTTAGATGTAGTTACATACAGGTACAGTCTACCATCAGTCGGCACTATCAGTTTCCAGTAATCTACTTCATCCACATCCTGCATTTGACCTCTGGCGCCTAAGTGACCGGTTACCGGCTGGTTTATCTGCAGAGTATTAGCTGTTGCAAAATTATTATTGTTTTCTTTGTCATTAGCGAATTTTTGGGTGTCGACACTGACTTCAACCGAATAGGGGCCATAGTAGAAATTTCGGCCATCCTTAGTTAATTTCAAGTGGTAAGTGCCAGCACGAAGTAGAGAGAAAGATGTTTTACCTTGTTCCAGAGCTTTGCCAAGATATGTTTTATTGTCTGAATCAAGTAATTGAACAGATTCAAAATTTAACTTTGGACCTATAGTTAGCGTGATATTTAAAGTCCCATTCACAGGCATATTTATTGTATGGGTATCCTCTTGGTTTGAGTCTGTCAATTCGCCTTTGAATACAGCAATTTTTTTATGTACCGTTATAAGCCCATTCTCATATTTTTTGTTGACATCGACAAATTCTAACTCTGTTTGTTTCTCTTTGAATTTATCTTTCAGTTCAACATATTTTGGGTCTTTAACCGCGTGGGGGTATTTGTTGTTTTTACCCATATTGGCGGCTAAATTTTTTAACATTGATTTAGCCGCGGTCATATTACCGTTATCAATAGTTTTTGCTATTTCAGGAAATAACTTTGAGCGGGCGTTTGACCAACTTTCACGCATTTTTTTCAGGTGAGCAACGGCGGCATCTTTTTCTGGATCACTATCCTTAACTTCCGCTGCCATTTTAGCTAGTTTAACCGCGCCATCCAGATCACCAACTGTTACTTTTGCATCAGCTTTTTCCGCCAGTTTCGATTTTAAATCATCCCCTGTTGTATCTCTGTCCTCTTTGAGTAAAAGTTCTTTAATTGCATTAAATAATTTAGCGGCCTTCTCCAAATTTTCATCTTTCTGTATTAATTGCCCGACTTCCTGCAACTCATTTTGGACGCTCTTTGCGTTTTCTCGTCTTGCCGTTTCCAGCATTTTTTTATAAGCGGCCTCGGTCTCTTTGTGCATTTCGTCAAAATTCGCCTGACTTTTATCATAACGGGCTTGAATAATATTATTGATGCAGGCATAAACAGTTTTTTTGTCTATTCGTACAGGTTTTTTGTATGTATTATAAGACCCATCACATCGACAGGGCCCATGGCCAAGTGTTCCTTTATATTCAGGAGAATAATAACCACTCATTGTTCCGCAACCTTCGCACAAACAATTTAAAAATTTGAGTTTCTCTTGAGGAGTAAAACCTTCATTGTCCATAACTTCTGAAATATTCGTTTTAATATATTTTTTTCTTAAATTATTCATATACTGTTTAAAATCTTTTAACTTGCCAGAATGAAATAATTTAGCCGCTTTTTCAGCTTCAGTTTGTGGAATTCCCTTCAAAAGAAGGGAATTGTACAAAGTATTAGTGGCCTCCATTTTGCTTGCTCTTAATTCTGCAGCATTTTGATGTACACCATATATTTTTGCGTTCCAACTTCCCATATAATAACCCACTTGTGATCCACCCATATATCCTGCCACAGCAAAAACTACTCCACCGACTACGGTACCCGGACCGGGCCAGAAAAGAGTACCAATTTTAGCTCCAAGAAGTCCGCATGCCGCGGCTGAGCTTGACCCGTAGAGAAAACTGCAACCCTCTTCAAGTGCTAGTTGAGGTTTATCTTCATCTTTGGCGTAATAAACTTTATAAACCCTCTCAGCTCCATCCTTAAGTAACATCGCGGTTCCTAATCGACGCATCCATTTTTGTGCTGCAGGTTCAGCTGTTCTGATTTTTCTTGCTTTCGCGACAACATCTTTCGCATATTTAGAGCCCAATCTATTCTCCAGTTGATTTATCATTACATTTGCCTCTGACGGAGACAATCTTTGTAACTCTAAAGCAATATTGTTAGCTGCTGATGCTGCAGCTGTAGACCCAGGTCCAGATGCTTTAGCAGCAGACATCATTGATTCAATGAATTCGATGCTTGCCTTTTGTAGTAATTGTTTTTCTAGGCCTGCTATTTTAATTGCTGCTAATCTTGTCTGTGGTCCTCTTCCAGCAAGATTGATTTCATCTATAGCCGCATCTATCCCGGTAGCGTGATGTATCTGGCCTTCTCCTTTAACGTTCTTACAAGCATTTCGCCCTCGTTTAAAATATTTTGCTGCCCGAGAATTATAAATTTGTTTTTCGGCAATCGAACTGGATTTTTTGGCCAGTCTAAACTGCTCTTCTGCCTTTTCCATCATCTCTGACTGATACGCAGATGCCTCAGTTAAGCTGAGTTTTTTACCTAGTGCTATTTTAAGTTCGGCCCTCACAGCATCCGGCCTTATATAGGCACTGCCGCCTCTCTTGTTGATTTCGATGTTTATTTGGGTAAAATCACGGGGATCTGTGCATTTCACGTTCGGCATAGCATCTACTACTTTACTGTTTAACAGGCCGGTCGGTGGTTTATACCCCTTTGATTTACAAAAATTTCTCAGATTTGTTTGATAGTTATTCCAAACGGTCTTCATTTTTTTTAAGGTAATTTTTTGTCCTGATTTTCTAACTGTGCCGATTGCATCTATATCAGCAGCAGGATTAATATTTTCAGGGCATTTTGGCACTTTGACAACAATATCAGGGGTCGATGAATTTGTTAGGCAATTACTGCTAACTTTATGCCAATATTTATGAGCAACCTGAAAGTCAGGGTTGCTTATTTTACCTCCACTCCCTAATTCGCCAAGCTTGTGGCCATGTGCGGCCACTCTACCCTGAGCCCCATTAATAGATTCTATACTATACCCTCCTGGATGAGCTAAAACGTGCACAGAATGAATCAGGACACCGTCTGAGATTGCAATAACACTGGACGGTATTATTAAAATAATCAACAACACTGCTATGAGACTAATATGTGTTTTTAGTCTTAACTCAAGCCTAAACATTTTCAGTCTCCTTATCAATTTTGTTTGTTAAACTGGGCAATTTCCTTTTCTACGATCATTCTCTTTAACTCTTCCTGGTATGATAATAGACATTTTTGAATATCTTGGGTTGTTTCTTGTATTAGTTTATAACTCTTTTGAGTATATTTTTTCCCTATTGCTGAACTAAAAAATATTTTAAGTTGTTGAAGCTCCTGGCTGCTGAATGATTCAGTGTAACGCTTAATCATCGGTTCTTTTAGGTTTTCCCAAGTTAAATAGTACTTCCCGAACTCTCTATAAACATCGGCGTACATTGCCGCATCAGGAGACCGTTTTATTAAAAACTCTATGGACTGTTCAGTGGTTTCTTCAATAATAGCTGGTAAATCAAACAGTATCAGCAACTCTTCAGCCGTAGTTGAACTGTCTGCAGCAGAAACCTGCTCGCTATCAGTCTGAACAGATTTTTCCTGAGTCTGGCGATGATTTGCGCTCTCATCTGTTTGCTCTGCCCAGGGTTTTTCATATTGTTCTCTCCTGGGGGAAGGTCGGTCAAAAGAGTCATCTCTTTTAACCGAAGGGGTTCTTCCCTGAGAACTTCCAAAAGCATCGCTCCATTTTTGCTCGCCTGCCCAAGCGTTGGATTGCAGACGGTGGTCTTTTATCGGGGCCTGAAAAAAGAGAAGAAAACTGACAATAAGTGTTATAACGAGACATTTTGCGACAGAGTTTCTTTTTTGCATTTTAGTATCCTCAAAATTAAATAAAAGTTCAATAAACCCTAAAATTTTCGTAACTATTTAGCTAACCCGCAAATTCAGGGGACACAATCCCGATTTTCTCAGGAAAATCAGGTTATGTCCCCAGAATTCGCTAAAACAGGTCAAAAATAGTACTTTTTTATTTTAAAGCATCTTCGGCATCGTCGAAACCGACATCAAAACATTGGTCGTC
>JAGGWR010000080.1 GCA_021163445.1 Candidatus Tharpella aukensis | reverse complement strand
CCAGTCGTCAAAAATACCCAACTTCCACGACAAGTGCGGCTGAGAATAGTCAAATAGACAAGTTTCTTACAGTGACCTAGACCTTGGTGCAGGTCGTTCTAAAAGAGCCGCACCCATCTAATTTTGTGCCGCTTGCTTCCAAGCCTGAGAGAACCGGTTTGATGTTTTGGGCTCCGGTCAGCGTGAATTTCCAGGTTTTGCCGTTTTTAAAATGGATTTCAAGTTGAGGATCGCTACGATTGGCATTCAGTAAAGTTGGCCCCAGTGCTCGCCAGTTGAATATACTGATGAGAAAACCCAAGTGAGTGAGCCATTTGGATGCTTGCCAGTGACCAAGTTTTACAGATGCTATTTCATCAATTGAAATCTTCTCGGCTCCCGATGGTAAAAAACGAATTATCTGCCCATCTAAACAACGCAGTCCCAATCCCGCATAGCGGGCCGCTATTCTCAACATATAAAAGCCAAACAGGGTGAAGAGCCACATTACAAAAGTGATACCAAACAGGCTGCTTGAAAATAGCGAGAAGATTCCTCCAGGGGCCTGAGAGAGACCGATTCCCAGGCCGAGCGTAAAAAATCCGCTTATCACCATCCAGCCTACCAGATCTGGACCGAAAACCGCGCTGAATCCGACCCCGTAACAGAAAGTGTCTTCAGAAAACCGGCGTCTTGGAAGAAAACTGTAGCAGAGTAAGCCGACGATAAGAAGCAGAGGGCTCAACAGGCTGTAGGGATGTTGGAAAAGAAAAGATGCTTTACTGAATAAGTAGTCGTGAGGTGCGAGTCGTCGTATCCTGAGAAAATTTTCATTTTCTCCACTTGATTTCTTGAGATAGAGGAGGGGAGCCCGGCGGGGGATTTTTTCGGTAATGCCGCTTAACAGTTTTGAACCGGCCTTGACGTAGCCATCCGTCTGAATCGTCTGGCCGTTCTCAAATAACGTCTGCCACGACTTGTCAGAGATTTTCAATATCCTATTTTTGGTCTCTTTGCCCCTGAATTGGGCCGGGGTCAAGCCTTTATGTTTCCAAGGGTAGGGGTGGATTCTCAGCTCTTGGGCAAAATCGGGCTGCTCTACATGATAGAGTACCTGAGCCGGAGCCATCAAGGTTGAAATGGCAGTCAGGCTGAAGATTACCAAGAGAAATCTTCTAAGAAATTCCATGACACTTATATCTTTCGGTTGTTTTTTTCATCTTACTGACGCTGCTCTTCGTGAGTCAGGGTTACCGGTCTGAGTTTGGTCACAGCATTAATCAAACTGTTAAAATAGTAGATATTGGAAGGCTTTCTCGTGGTTGTGAGGAGTTGTTGGTAGTTGTTACTGAGTGAACTGATTACCGGGTCAGTTTGGTCGGCAAAAAAGATGCCGATATCAAGCATGGAGTTGTAGGTGCGGAGATAGGTGTCACTTTCGCTTACGGGGCCATTTTCGACCAGGCAACGAAGGCTTAATTTGACCAGGTTTCTGGGTGGCGGAATTTTGAGGCAAAGCTGAGTTTGTCCCGAATCACCATAGCCGGAAAGGCATTCGTCGCTATAAGTTACATCTCCCTCTTTGGTGGCGGTGACCAGGGTGTGGACGCTTTCGGTGACTTTGCCGCTGAAACCAGGCAGAAAAACCACAGGTTTATAGTTTGCCATGGTCGCATTGAAATAGTAACGAATAAAGGTTTTAAGCTGTTTATCGGTGCTTGTGTCAATGTTGTCACCCTTGATTCTGATGCAGCCATCACATAAAGGGGCGACGCCGAAGGTGTTATCAAGTTCACCTAAAGCTTGGCGTAAAACATCGCGCTGTTCACCGGGAGGACCGAAAAAATCCTGCCAGTCGGCCAGCATCTGCTTGGTGAAGCGATTGTTTGGATCATCAAGTCTTAGAGCAAATTTCTCTAAGGCGAGATCAAGCATCTCAGCGCTGTCGGATGGTTTACTATCCTGATGGGTGATTAAAAATGGTCGGGAAGAGAGCAGATTACGACTTTTTAGATGAAAAAGGTTAAGCGAGCCGAAAACATAAGTACTGTAGGTGCGAACCGACTGTCCGTGGATTACACTTTCATCCGGCGAGAAGGGAAGAACCTGCTCGACCGCAATGAAAAGGCCATAAGTGGTGTCAAGATTTTCCAACTCTTGAGAGTATTCACCCTCACTATCTTGGGGGAGGCCAACATAGCCGTAATAGTTCATCTCATCCCAGCGTAAACGCTTTAAGGTTTTGATAATTATTCCGGATTTCCGATCTTCGTAGCGTTTTATATGTTTTCGATAGACTTTGCCTAACTCTTGGGCGAGATCACTGCTCTTGCCATCATCTTGAGAAACAAAAAAACCGCACCAACAAAAATTTGCAACCGCCGCCCGGGCTGGTTGACAGGTTAATGAAAGGATGACGGCGATGGCTAAGATAATTGAGGAAATAATTTTTTTCATAGTGTGTCAGTCGTATCGATTTTTTTAAATCGTAAGTTATTTTTCTTGCTGCCTAAGTTAAAATGGGGGGATCTGTACCCCCCCTGTTCCCCTGCATTATGTTTTAATAAATTTCGGGGACATAACCTGATTTTTCGATGGAAATCGGGATTGTGTCCCCTGAATTTACGGGTTAGCTGAATAGTTACATCATTTTTTGTAAGGTTGAATCCAGTTTGATACTCTTTGCCTGCAAACTTGACAGTAACGGTTCGATATTTTCTAACCTAATGTTATTCCTTCTGAAATTTGAAAGAAAGATTCTTTTCATCGCGATTGTCAATGTAACGAATTTTTTGCATCCAGATAATATCGGTAATAATCATATCGGCGCCGGATTTTTTAGTGTCGAGTTCAAACATGTATTTTTTTATGGGCCATAAGTCTTGTTCCACTGATTCTAAAGGATGCGAGGATACGCCACCCTGTCCATATGGCTTACGTACAAAAAGTTCTTTGCGACCACTATGCAAACTTGTAAAAGTGTATTTAAACCGGCCATTTTTGTCCGTTCTGCATACTTGATTGGATGATTTCGGGATCAGTTCAACAATTGCACCCTCGACACACTGAAAACTTCCCAATTCTTTCACTACACCAGAAATCGTAAATTTTGCGATATCCGGTTTTTCCCTTTTATCCGGTTCTGCGCTATTCGGTTTTTTCCCTTCATATTTGTTAATCTCATCTTCTCCAACTAAAACGAGCCAACTGAAAATTATAAGACCATCTTGATCGTACACCATTTCACCAGTAGCAAAATCTTTGCCGCTGTAATTTAAGATATACGAGATCCAAACTTGCTGCTGGCCTTCATTTTTCGCTGTTACTTTAATACTTTTACCTGTCTGGACGTATTTTAGGCCGGATGTTACAAAAACATTT
>JAGGWR010000281.1 GCA_021163445.1 Candidatus Tharpella aukensis | reverse complement strand
TTCACACTGTGGTTATGGGATTTGAAAGGTCTTCAGCAACTTTTTTAATATTCTCGTAAAGAGCGGCTGTCGTCTCTTTCTTAGTGAGAGAGATTTATTTTTTGACGGTATGATCATTGCGTTATTTAGTGCCTTATCAGGTTATTTTCTTATTTTTAAAACAAGAAAATAACCTGATAAGAGCACTTATTTGCGGGCCTTGTAGTTACTTTTTGGTTGCGGGGGTAATTCCCGCATTGGACTTTAAAAATAGGGCTGTTTACAAAAATATTTTATCTGTTGGTGGGTGACTATGGGTAGTGTATTTGATGTCTCCGAGGTGAGGGATGGGTCTGGATCGGATGGTGTTGTTCAGGATTCTATCGAAAAACAACTGGTTTATCTCCAAAGAGAAGTAGAAGATCTTCGTCGGGAGAAAGAGTATTTTGCCAGTGTGATCAGAAACTTCCGCAATGGCCTGCTGACCACCGACAATGAACTTAAAATTGTTCATTTTAATCGTACGGTTGAACGCCTTTTGGGCTATAGCCCGGATGAATTGTGCCGGATGAAACTGCACCAGTTAATTGAGACCGAAGAGAAAACCGTCTTAAATATTCTCAAGCAGGGTGGGCGTTGTGTTGATCCCAAAACTGGCGAGATGGGTGAGTTTGATTTCATTACAAAAACTGGAAATACCTTTCCGGTAGAAGCCTGTTTTTCCGTGATTACGGTCCTTGATGGTTCGATTTGCGGAATGACTTGTACGTTTCGCGATGTGACTCAGAAGAAGAAGGTAGAGAAGGCGATGGCCCGTATGGCTCGGCTCGCCTCTCTTGGTGAACTAGCTTCGGGGATGGCCCATGAAATCAAAAACCCCCTGGCATGTATTGCCGGGGTTCTCCAGAATTTGCAGTTTTCTGATGACGATGATTCGAGTTGTGAAAGTGCGTACGCTTTGATGGTGCCGGAACTTCTTTCCCAGGTTGAAAAAATAGATGTAATTATAAATGGTTTACTCCATTTTGCAAAGCCGGGGTTTGCTGAAATGGCACCGTTACGGATTCGAAAAATCATTGATACGACAATTGTTCTGGTTGATCGTTATCTGCAGGAAAAAGAGATTGAACTTCGACTTGAGTATGGGGATGTTGATCCCTTGATCAAGGGAGACGAGCAGCTCTTGCGGCAAGTTTTTTTGAATATTCTTATGAATGCTTGCGAGGCACTTGCCGCAGTTGATCGGAAACGCTTTCTGGAGGTTAATGTCGTTCTACAAGAGAACATTAATCCAGAGGCTGTTAAGGGAGCCGCCGAGGCTTATGAGGTTGTCGAGATCGAGATTAAAGACAATGGTGAAGGGATTGCAAAGCCTTTTCTGGATTCAATTTTTAATCCTTTTGTGACAACTAAATTCAAAGGTATCGGTTTAGGCTTGGCAACTTCTCATCGGATCATGGAACAACATGAAGGTACAATCACGGTTGTCAGTTGTCCGCATGAGGGTTCAATCTTTAAATTGACTCTGCCGGTCTATCACATTTGATTCAAATCTCGAAGTTGTTGACGTGGATGGTTTGTTTACTATGACGGTTAAGAGAAAGATAATTATGACTGTTTTTATTGTCATATTTATTTCAATGAGCTTTGGTTTATTGATGCACTGTTTTTATCTTCTGCCTGAGCTTGAAACCCTGGAACTTGATGAGGGAGAGAAAGATCTCGAAAGAGCGGTTATGGCAATCAATCGTGAACTTGAACATTTGAGTCTGTTTTGTTACGATTGGGCCGAGTGGGATGATAGCTATCGTTTTGTCAAAGATAATAATCAAGCTTTTATCGAATCCAACCTTGGGGAAAATACATTTCTTCATAACCGTCTGGCCCTGCTTTTTTTTATTGACCGGAGTGGGCGGATGGTTTGGGGCCGTTGTTACAGTGGAGAGTTTGAGGAGTTTATCTTGATTGGAGAGTTGAGCGAGCAAAAATGGCCAACAAAGCATCCTCTCCTACAGCATCGCCGCAATGATAGTTTGATCAAAGGATACCTGCAGACCGTAGAGGGCCCAATGCTGCTGGTTGCACGACCCATTGTGCCAAGTGACGGGGTTGGGGATATTCGCGGTACTCTGGTGATGGGACGTCTGCTCTGTGATGGATGTGTTGAGCTGATGCGGGAGAGAACTCAGGTCGACATGGAGGTTTGGGCCATGGATTGTGATACCCTGCCCCCGGAGGCCTGTCAGGCCAGGGATAATTTGACCCATCAAAACTCCACTTTTTTTGTTCGTGATAAAAACTGGCTCTATGGTTACACCTATTTCGACGATATCAACCAAAAACCGACTTTGCTTATCAGAACCAAAGCCTGGAGGACAAATTACAAGAGGGCTAAAGAGGGGGTTTTCGTTGATATGACATCTTCTCTGTTGGCCGCCATTGTGGTGGCATTTTTGCTTAGTTACCTTTTGCATCTTCTGATTAGTCGGCCCTTGGCGCGTTTTGCCGGAGCTCTTGCTGAAATCAGTTCCAGTGGAGAGATGAAGCAGCTTGAGGTGAAATCTTCTGCTGATGAAATAGGACATTTACAGAGAGAGTTTAACCGGATGATTCAGCGTCTGCATGAAGATGCCGAAAAAAGAAGCTCGATTGAGTCCGATTTGCGGATCAGCCAGGCTAGTTTGAGTGCCGTTCTCGATGCCGCACCTGATGGTATCCTGACACTTAATGATAGGGGGATTATTAAGACGGTTAACCTCGCGGCAGCACGAATGTTTGGCTATGAGTGTGAGGCTCTGCATAAACGAAGCATCTTGATCCTGTCTGCTCCGGAGCAACGATCGGTTTTGCAGGAAGAGATGCTTCAATTACGTGCAGATCCGGATAACTCGGTCTTTACTTTGGGTATTGAAATGACGGGGATTCGTCAGGATGGAACTAGCCTGTTGGTTCATTGCAAGGTGGGTAGCGTTGATATCGAGGGTGGTGTCCGGTTTATCTGTATCGTTAGGGATATCACAGGTTTGCGAGAGATCCATGAAAAATTGATGCGTGCCAAACACCTGGCCTCGGTTGGCGAGATGGGGGCTTCGATTGCCCACGAGATTCGTAATCCTTTGGCTGGAATCAGCGGGGCAGTTCAGGCGTTGATTGATATAAGTTCAGCTGCACAACCGGACTATAAGATTCTTAAGGAAGTCAGCCGTTTGACTGATCGTATTGAGGGTACGGTGGTGCAGATGCTTGAGTATGCCAAAGATTGGCAGCCGGAGCCCCAGCAAAGTCCTGTCGTGGCCTTGATTAAGAAGGCGGTTGCTGATTATGGTCGGCAGACTGATCTCGGAAATACGGTGATCAGAGTGGAGGGCAGTGAGGAGATCAGGGCTCTGGTCGACCCGGAGTTGATTGGTCAAGTGCTGGTAAATCTGATGACTAATGCGGTTGACTCATGTACTGATTTTCGCGGTGAACTTTGCTGGCAAGTAGAAAAGAGTCTACGCGAAGTCTATATTACTTTGCAGGATAATGGTTCCGGCATTGATGGTGAGGTGCAAAAGAGTATTTTTAAGCCATTTTTTACGACTAAAGAGAGTGGTCATGGTCTGGGTCTGGCGATTTGTCAGAAAATTATTGAAAAACATAATGGCACCATTGCTCTTGAAAGCCTGGTAGGGGTTGGCACCAAAGTGACAATTATGCTGCCGAAAAGTAAATTTCTTAAAACCTGATGGAAATATCTTGACATAAAAGGTGTAGATAGGCTAAGAGCTCTGATTATGAAAACAAACTTTTGCGATAGCTTTTGGGGTTGGTGGTGGCCAGGCGAATGTAATTTGTCTGAGCGAACTCCACGACGGCTTAGTTAACGCATAAGGTGAATTAACTACCGTTAAGTCCTTTAAAGGGCTGTGGAAGAGCTTGGATGCTTTGCCACAGCCCTTTTTTTTGTTCAGGCACAAAGGCTCAGAGGCTGAAGGCACAAAGTAAAAAGCAAAAAAACTTTGTGCCTCTGTGCCTGCTGCCTTTGTCCCTTATCCATAATTGGGTTGACTTTAGAGAAATTGTAAACCTTTCTGGATTTTTTTGCTTCCGGCTTTGCCGGATTAGGATATTTTATGGAAAAGAAAATATTTCCGACATTTGATGAGTTTGAGCGGTTTGCAGGTGACTACAACTATGTGCCTGTCTGTCGTGAGATTGTTGCCGATCTCGATACGCCGCTGACCCTCTATCATAAACTTGCGGTCAAAGAGGATTTCTCCTTTCTTCTCGAAAGCCTTGAAGGTGGTGAACGTTGGGGACGTTACAGCTTTATCGGCTACCGTTCGGCGCTTCTCTTTTGCCAGCGACATCAGGAAATTGAGATTATCCGAGGAGACCGAAAAGAGATAATTAAAACGGCGGATCCTTTGCCGGAGATAGCCCGGATTATGAAACTGATGGAGCCAGCTCCGGTAGCCGGTTTACCGGATTTTTATGGTGGTGCGGTCGGTTTTTTCTCTTTTGAAACGGTCAAGGCCTTTGAGAAAATACCCCATACCGTAGATTGTGATGTTGATGGGGCAGATGCTTGGTTTATGGTTCCCGAGATTTTGCTCGTGCATGATAACCTGCGTCACTCGATATCCCTGGTGCGTCTGGTTGAAGTCGGCGAGGGGGAGCGAGATCGGGAAGAATTGGCGGCCATCTATCGGGATGCTTTATCTGATCTTGATGAAGTTGTTCAACGTATCCGTCAACCTCTTAGCTGGGTTGCCCCGACCCCGGCGATCGGGCCCTTGGCGTTTAAATCGAATATGAGTAAGGCCGAATTTTTAAGTATGGTTGACCGGGCGGTTGAGTATGTTGAGGCCGGAGATCTGATTCAGGTGGTTTTGTCGCAGCGTTTTCAATGTCTGCAAAAGCTTGATCCGGCGGCCATTTATCGGGCTTTACGTCTGATAAATCCCTCACCCTATCTTTTCCATTTTAATTTTAATGGCGAACGTCTGATCGGTTCATCACCAGAGCTTTTAGTTCGTAAAAACGGCTCTCGGGTCGCCGTTCGACCGATTGCCGGAACCCGTCCGCGCGGTGCCGACCAGGAAGCTGATCAGCGTTTGGCCGACGAGTTGCTGGCCGATCCCAAAGAGGTGGCCGAGCATGTTATGTTGGTCGATCTCGGACGCAACGATATTGGCCGGGTCTCGGCCTATGGCCAGGTTCTGGTTGAAGAGTTGATGAAAGTTGAACGCTACTCGCATGTTATGCATATTGTCTCCCATGTTGAGGGGGAACTGCGGCCCGGTCTCGATATGTTTGATACTTTCAGGGCCTGTTACCCAGCCGGAACCGTGAGCGGTGCGCCAAAAGTTCGGGCTTTAGAGGTCATTGATGAGCTCGAACCGACCCGGCGCGGGCCCTATGCCGGGGCGGTCGGCTATTTTGGTTTCTCCGGTGATATGGATTTTGCGATTACGATTCGCACGGTAACCGTAAAAGATGACCTGATCCATTTCCAGGCCGGCGCCGGCATCGTCGCCGATTCCAATCCCGAAATGGAGTATCAAGAAACCCTAAATAAAGCCTCCGCCATGCGCCGAGCTTTAGAGCTAGCCGCCAAAGGCTGGTAACTTTAACTGCCCAGGTGTCGTTTTCAAACTTTGATGCGGGGACTGGATTTTACGGGGACGACCAACTGTCAGAGTTTTGCTTAAAGTCCAATTTGCAACAAATTATCACAAACTATCTGCATCCTGTCCCCACGCGAAGCAGGGCGAAGCAAAGTAACAAACTATCCTCTGTGAATTAAAGGAAAATAACTATTTAGCGTGATCAGATTTAGCGTTATCTTGCTGTCAACGAAGTGATGTTTTTGCTAACCGCTTTAAGCTAAAAGCGGTTAAGTTGTTTTTTGGCTTCGCCCGGCTTCGAGGGGAACACAGCTCAAGAGTACTTCCTCGCTTCGCTCACAGCGCAGCTCAGATCGGCATAAAGGCTTGGCTGCCGCCGCCTGGAGGTGTGTCCCCATATCGGGATAGTTTGAGAAATACATTACGCTGAACAGTTACAAAGAAAGCAACTTGGGAGAGTCATAAATGAACATGAACATAAAACAAGCAATTAGCAAAATAATCGGACTTCACTCCTTGACCGAAAAGGAGATGGAGAGTGTTATGGAGGAGATTATGACGGGAGCGGCGACTCCAGCCCAAGTCTCATCCTTTATCACTGCTTTGCGAATGAAAGGTGAGACGGTGGCCGAGATCACCGGTGCGGCCCGAGTCATGCGCCGGAAAGTGACCCGGGTCGAGGTCGAGCTTGACCAAGGGCCGGATGGTGAAATTTTAGTCGATACCTGTGGCACCGGTGGGGACGGCAGTCATACCTTTAATATCTCAACCACTTCGGCCCTGGTTGTGGCCGCTGGCGGCCTCAAAGTTGCCAAACATGGAAATCGTTCGGTTTCCAGTTTCTGCGGCAGTGCTGATGTCTTAAAAGCTTTGGGCGTTAATCTTGAGTTGACACCGGCTCAGGTCGCTGATT
>JAGGWR010000323.1 GCA_021163445.1 Candidatus Tharpella aukensis | reverse complement strand
CCACCTACTAAAGCAACGAAGAAATACTTTATTTCTGTAACTATTCAGGTTCCCACTATAAAGCCATAGCAAATGACGACGAACATTGCTTCGCCCACTTCGAGGGGGACAGAGCTCAGCCCGGCTCGGGCTAAAGCCCTGCCTGGAGGTCTGTCCCCACATCGAGATGAAATCATTAACAAATGCCCTTTCAGGTTGTCAAGTTATTTCACTTTTTATTATCCTTTGACAACGACTCTTTATCGTGATACTTCCTATAAACTATGTCTCAGATTCTAATCATCGATGATGACTCTTTTATTGCTGAAACGATCTCCTCTCTGATCCTCCATTTAGGCCACATCCCGACTTCGGCCTTGACCTTGCGAGATGGTCTAAAACAGGCAGGCACCAATAAATTTGATCTGATTTTACTCGATGTCTCGCTGCCCGACGGTAACGGCCTGGAAATAATTCCCCAACTTACAATCCTGCCGAACGCGCCGGAAGTTATTATTATTACCGGTTTTGGCGACACTAACGGCGCCGCCCTGGCAATCACCAACGGGGCTTGGGATTATCTGGTCAAGGGCGACTCTCTGCATAACATCAGGTTGTCGCTGGAACGCGCCCTGCGCTACCGCGAAGCCCGGCAAAAACAGCCTCAAGCAATATCTTTAAAACGCGATGATCTGATCGGTGAAAGCCCGGCCATAAAGCAACTTTGCGACTTCATCGCCCGGGCCGCCGGCGGCACAGCCGACATACTGCTAACCGGAGCTACCGGAACCGGCAAAGAACTTGCGGCCCGAACCATCCATGACAACAGCCCCCGTCAAAAACAGGGATTTGTCGTTGTCGACTGCGCTGCACTCCCCCTCAATTTAAGCGAAAGCACTCTTTTCGGCAGCCGGCGCGGAGCTTATACCGGGGCCGATCGCGACCATGAAGGACTCGTCGCCAAAGCTGACGGGGGCTCTCTATTCTTTGATGAGATCGGCGAACTCAGTCTTGAGCAACAAAAAGTTCTGCTCCGCGTTCTGCAAGAGAGGAGCTACCGCCCTTTAGGAGACAGCAAAGAGAAAAAAAGTGATTTTCGCTTGATCGCCGCCACCAACCGCGACCTTGAAGAGATGGTTCAAGAGAGCACCTTTCGCCGTGATCTCTACTATCGCCTCAACGCTTTAGACTATACGATGCCGACCCTGGCCGAGCGCCTGGAGGATATCGACCTTCTCGCCCCCTACTTTATCAACCACTTTTGCAAAAAAAACGGGGCTGAAACCAAAGGCTTCAGCCCGGATCTGATCGAGACCCTCAAATCCTATAACTGGCCCGGCAATATCCGGGAACTCAGCCAGGCTTTGGAAGCCGCTATCACGATGGCCGGCCCGGAAGAAACCCTCTATAGCCAGCATTTGGCCAAACATCTCAGAATCAACCTGAGCCAGATCAAATTTGCCCCCGGCAGCCGAAAGCCATCGCAAACCTTGACCAAAACCCACCTTGAACCATTACCCACTCTGGCTCAATTCCGGCAGGCGGCCGAATCAGAATATTTCACCCAACTACTGCAACAAAACCGCCAAAACCTCAAAGAAGCCTTAAAAATCTCCGGCCTCTCCCGCTCCCGCTTCTACGACTTGATTAAACGTCACAAACTCTCACTTGACTAAGGGCGTGCAAGCCCTAACGGATAAACAGAAACAGGTTTAAAAACAATGATGAGCTTTAAATCCAAAAAAATTTTCCGGAATGGCTTTATTCTAGCAGTTACAAGCTGGACCATCCTGATCATCTTTTCGGGATACTATTTCACGAACCGAGAGTGGAATCAAGCCCTGGAGCATGGCCGCAATCTTGGAAGATCTGCAATCCAGAAAGATTATATCTATCGACTCTGGAACGCCTCCCACGGCGGCGTCTACGTACCCATTACCGAAACCACCCTCCCCAGCCCCTACCTCGGACATCTTAAGAACCGAGACCTCACGACCACTTCAGGTGTCAATTTAACCAAGCTTAACCCCGCCTACATGACCCGTCAGGTTCATGCGATCGGCCAAAAAGAATATGGCATTCAAGGCCATATCACCAGCCTCAAACCTTTACGCCCTAAAAACCGGGCCGACGCCTGGGAGACCATGGCCCTGAAGAAGTTCCATCAAGGCAGCCAGGAGATCTCGGAACTGCTCGAGATGGACAGCGAAACCCCCTCGATCCGGATCATGACCCCCCTCATTACCCAGCCAGACTGCCTTCAATGTCACAAGCATCAAGGATATAAGGTTGGTGACATCCGGGGCGGCATCAGCACCACCGTACCGATGCAGAAGATTCTCACCCAAGCCCGGCATCAGATACTGATGCTGAAAATGTTCCACATTATAATTTTTCTCATGGGAACTGCGGCTCTTTTTCTGCTCTATATTACGAGTCGCAAGAGACTGGTGGAAGTAGCCCAAGCCAACCAGACAATAAAACAAAATGAAAAAATGTTGCAGGGGATTATTGATAATACTGAAAGTGCAATTGCCATCTACAAGGCCAACAGCGACGGCTCGAAATTTTTCTGCAAAAGCCTGAATCCGGCCGGAGAGAAGATCTGCCAACTTAAATCGAAAGAGATTAACGGAATGGAAGCCAGAGAGGTCTTTCCCACAATTGAAGAGATGGGCCTTTTTGCTGTTTTTCAACGAGTCTGGCGCAGCGGCCAACCTGAGCTCCTTCCTCTTTTGAACTACGATGACGAACGGTTATCTCTATGGGTTGAAAACAGAGTCTTCAAACTACCCACCGGTGAAATAGTTACAGTAGTTGATGATTTGACCATGAACAAAGTGGCAGAAGATAAACTGAAAAAGAGTCAACAAGCCTGGCAGCAAACGTTTGACGCGCTCTCCGATATCATTATGCTGATGGACAATGATTTTACAATTGTTCAAGCCAATCAGGCCGCGTACCGACTTTTCGGCCCGCAACATAAAGAGATTGTCGGCCACAAATGCCACGAACTCTTTTGCTCAAGCCCAATCCCTTGCCCCAACTGTCCGGCTCTAAAAACCCTTAAAAACTCAAAAGATCATGTCGAAGTTATTGAGCATGTAGATCTCGGCCGTACCTTTCTGGTCACCGTCGGTTTGATTACGGATAACACCGGCACACTTGCAAACCTGGTTCATTCAGCCCGGGATATCAGTGCACGCATCAAACTTGAGGAGGAACTCTTCCAGACCAGAAAACTGGAGGCGATCGGCACCCTGGCTGGAGGCGTAGCCCACGATTTTAACAATATTTTGACTGTCATTCGCGGCCATGCCGAATTGGCATTAATGCAAAGTGATACGCAAAACCCCTTCTGGAATGATCTCAAAGCAATCGAAGCGGCCAGCGAGCGGGCCAGCCACCTGACCCGCCAACTTCTGGCTTTCAGCCGTAAAGAAAAAATCAATCCAGAAATCATCCAGGTTAATCCTTTAATCAACAGCCTTCACAAAATGCTTAAACGCTTAATCGGTGAAGAGATCGATTTTAAAATAGAGCTGGCCGACAAGCTGCCCCTGATTATGGCTGACCGAGGGCAATTTGAACAGATTATCATCAATCTGGTTGTCAATGCCGCCGATGCTACCCGCGACATCTCCCTTTCGCAAGGCCGCCAGGTCCAGATCACGACAAAAACAGTACCTGCCAATAATGATCCTGATATTGAATCACCCGATATTGAATCACCCGCCACTCTTTGCTTGCAAATCAGTGATAACGGCTGCGGTATCTCAGATGATATCATCCCCCTGATCTTCGACCCCTTTTTCACAACCAAAGAGAGCGGTAAAGGAACCGGCCTCGGCCTCTCCACCGTCCATGGTATCGTTGAACAAAACCATGCCCATATTGAAGTTAAAAGCCGACCCGACCAAGGCACCACGTTCTCAATCTATTGGCCCGGCATCAAGAGTGGACCGAGGAACAAAAATGAACCCGAAAAAATTGAAAAAGCACCCGGTGGCAATGAAACCATCCTTGTCACCGAGGATGACCAGGCAGCCCGCAACCTAGCTGTGCAAACTTTACAGCATGCCGGCTATACGATCATTGAAGCGAACAACGGCAAAGATGCTATCACCAAAGCCAACAACTACCCAGAAACCATTGACCTCCTCTTCAGCGACCTCGTCATGCCGCAAATGGGGGGCATCGAATTATCTGAAAAGATAGTCCAACTCTACCCAAACATCAAAATTATCCTGACCTCCGGCTATCTCGGTGACCGCATAGATTACGACAACGAAACCTTGCAAAAAGCCACCTTCCTGAACAAACCTTACAAACTGCATGAATTGTTACGAAGCATCAGACAACTCCTCGACTAAAAAACTATCCTGGAAAACTTTCCGTCGGTTTATTCAGGGTCTATTCCGGGGACACCTTTATTCGGTTTTATTCCGCGGTTTTATTCCGGGGACACCTTACTTAATTTTTACAAAATTAAGTAAGGTGTCCCCGGAATAAAACGGAATAGACCCGGAATAGACCTAGCAGGAGGCTGTCCGATAAACAAGACAGTCCTGTCCGAAAAATCAGACAGCCCTGCCAAAAAACCTCTTCCACAAACCTCCTTCAAACGCTCGCCCCCCGCTCAATCAATAAAACTTATCTTTATTTTCAATAACTTAGTATGCAATATACAATATTGCATTTAACAATCCCAAAAATGGCATCATTTTTGCTGTATCTATTCAAAGCTCTCTCCCCCCGCAAAGAATCAAAGACTTACTGAAAGCTTGCAAGACCTAAAAAATTTTGACCTTAATTTTTAGTAACTATTCAGCTAACCCGTAAATTCAGGGGACACAATCCCGATTTCCTTCGGAAAATCAGGTTATGTCCCCAGAATCCACTGAAATCCATCAAAATTAGGTGTTTTTCTACTTATGCTGAATAGTTACAATTTTTATTTCAAAAAGCCAACCCTAAAGAAGGAGAAACATCATGACTATCGGAAAAAAGATTGCCTTAGGTATCGCTTCAGTTCTTTTTTTAATGACCATTATTGCAATCTGGTCGATCTTGGGCATCGGCGGTATTGTTGATAATGCCGGTAAGGTTATTTACGGCAATAAATTGCGCGGTGAAATTGCTCAAAAAGAGGTTGACCATCTCAATTGGGCCAATAAAATCACTGAACTTCTAACCGACGATCAGGTTACTACTCTTGATGTTCAAACTGACCCGGCGCTCTGCGCCTTTGGTAAATGGTTGCAAAGTGACGCCCGGATTGAAGCAGAAAAGAGGGTGCCGGAACTTAAAACAATTTTTGCCAAGATTGATGCTCCTCACAGAAAACTCCATGAGTCGGCAGCTGCCATCAGCAAAGTTTTCAACCAGGCAGACCTGGCTTTACCCGGTTTTCTTGTCGCAAAAGAGCGTGATCACTTGGTCTGGCTTGAAAAACTCTACGAAATGATGCTCAATAACCGTGAGGTTATAGAATTGATCACAGACCCCCATCAATGTGATTTCGGCATATTTCTCTACAGTGAAAAAGGGCGAAAGTTGGCCAAGACCGATTCGGAGATGGGTCGCTTGATTGAAGAGATTATCCCGCCTCACGCCGAAGTACATGAATCAGCCAAAGGCATTCTTGGTGTCTGGACTCCGCGTCATCTCGGCTTGAGAAACACTTTAAGAGCCCGCCTTGATGATCATCGGGTTTGGGGCGAACATGTTGCGAGTGCGATTATCGGCCAGAAAAGAAATCTCCAGGTTGAAACAGACTCAACCAAATGCGCCCTTGGTCTTTTTCTGACCAGTTCTAAAGCAACCAGCCATGCCCAAACCTTTCCCGCTTTTGCCAGTTTTATCATAGATATTGCGGCACCGCATAAAGCTCTGCATCGAACCGCAATCAGCATCAGGGATGCCCTCAAAAAAGGGGATTTCACTAAAGCCGGAAAGCTCTATACCGAAAAAACTATCCCTGCCCTCAACCAATGTGAAAAACTTATCACTAACGTGATCGCTGCTGAAACCGCAATTACCGATAAACAGCAGCAGGCCTTCAAAATTTTTAACGAAAAAACTCTACCGGCCCTGCAAATGACCGGAAAACTTCTTGATGCCATGGAAGAACGTGCTACTGAAATGGTTACCGGTTTTCAACAGGCCAACCAGATTTTTGCTGAAGTAACCAAGCCATCCCTGGCCCAGACCAGAAAATTCCTGCATCAAATCACGACGACTGTAAGCAATAATGTTATGACCGATGATGTGATGTTGGCCGCAGCCCAGAAAACCAAGATGGCGGTTATAATTTTAAGTATTATTGCGGCTCTTATCGGTATCTTTTTAGCCTATTTTATCAGTAACGGTATTGCCAAAAGCCTGACTCGGGTAATTGACGCCTTGTCTGAAGGATCCCATCAGGTGGCAGCGGCTGCTGGTCAAGTCTCTTCAGCGAGCCAGTCTTTAGCTGAAGGTTCATCAGAACAAGCTGCATCCCTGGAAGAAACCTCTTCATCGGTTGAAGAGATGGCTTCAATGACCAAGCAGAACGCTGATAATACAGATCAGGCCGACCTTCTGACTAAAGACACGGTCGAGGCTGTTCAGAAAGCTTCATCCTCTATTACAACTTTAAGCAATGCCACTGAAGAGATCTATACAGCCAGTCAGGAGACTCAGAAGATCATTAAAAGCATTGATGAAATTGCCTTTCAGACCAATCTTTTAGCCCTGAATGCGGCGGTTGAAGCGGCCCGCGCCGGTGAAGCTGGAGCCGGTTTTGCCGTGGTTGCCGATGAGGTTAGAAACCTCGCCGCCCGCAGTGCTGAGGCTGCTAAATCAACCGCCGAACTAATCGGTTCAACGGTTGATAAAGTCAGTGCCAGCCGTGAGGTTGCGTCCGAATCACTAACCGTAGTTGCAGAGGTTCTGGAAAAGAGTGGAAAAGTTGGCGATTTGGTTGGCGAAGTTTCAGCCGCCTCCCAGGAACAATCCAATGGTATCAGCCAGATCAATATTGCGATTTCTGAAATGGATAAAGTAACCCAGCAAAACGCCGCCAACGCCGAAGAATCGGCTGCTGCCGCCGAAGAACTTAATGCCCAGGCCGAACAGATGAATGAGTTTGTCGGCGATCTAACGGCCATGGTCACCGGCAAACGCAACCTTGGCACAACCGCCATGACCCGCAGACCGCCAAAACAACTGGCCGCACCTAAGGCTCCGGCAAAAGCCAAAAAAGCCGCGTCACCAGCGGCCGCCGCTATCCCCTTTGATGATGATGACAGCAGTGATGATTTTGAGGGATTTTAGACCACTAAGAATAATCCTCTAACCAGCACGGTTTTTTTTCGTGTATTTCGTGGTCAAAAAAGTATTTAGACAATGTTATTTCCACGTCCATTTCGTGGTTTTAAAGGAGTAATCATCATGGCACAAACAGCACAAAATGATTTTAGCAGTGGTGGCCCGCAGAAGTTTTTGACTTTTTCCCTGGCCAATGAAGAGTATGGCATTAATATTATGAAGATCAAGGAAATTATCGGCATGATGCCGGTCACAGTCCTGCCGCAAACCCCGGAGTACGTCAGAGGGGTGATCAATCTGCGCGGCAAAGTGATTCCGATTATCGATTTGCGCTGCAAATTTGGTCTCGAGCAGGTCGAGCCGACTGAACGCACCTGCATTATCGTTATCGAAGCTGAAGACGACGAGCAGATGCAAACCCTGGTCGGCATTATTATTGATGGCGTCTCCGAAGTTGTCAATCTTAAAGGGGACGAGGTCGAACCGGCTCCAAACATGCAGAACAACCTCCAGGAACAGCTTATTTTAGGCTTAGCCAAATGCGAAAACGGAGTCAAGATCCTGCTCGACATTGATAAGGTTATCAACCACGAGGAATTGGCCAGTGTCGGAAAAGAGCCAGCGTAACCCCATTTTGAGTAAAACTTTACTGGTAATTAGGGATAATGATTATGACAAACCAAAGCGAAACCAATCACCCGGACGCAGAGTGTCTATTTGCCACCTTTTTTCTCAATGAGCTGGAGTTCGCGATTGACGTAAACTATGTTCAGGATGCCATCCCCAGTCCGCCACAGATTATAGCTCTGCCTTCAACCCCAGAGTACCTCACCGGGATTATCGATTTACGCGACAACATCGTCCCGATTATCGACACCCGAAAACGCTTCAAGATGGCTGCCAACCCCAAAGCCAACGGCGGCGGCCATATCGCCATCACCCGCTGTCAAAATCGCTATATGGGTTTGACTTTTGACGCCATCAGCGAAGTCGTCAGAGTGAAAAACCGGTTCCTGGAACCTCTGGCCCCGGAATTTCAAAATGAGGGAGACCTACTGTCCGGAATCATCAAACTTAATGAAGGTAAACGGCTCATCCAGATTATCAACCCAAATTATCTCTTTGATTATAAAGAGTTGCCGGTTCACTTACAAAGAGCCACCCAGCCTCAAGAGAGCCAAGTAGCACTCTCTTCCCGGCACCAGAGCGTCGCTTTCCAAATTGCCGGACAAGCCTTTGGCATTGACATTAAATATGTCAGAGAGATTATCAAAACCCCGGAGATAAAGCAGAAGATACTGGTCGAAGAGTACATCTTAGGTGCAATATCATTGCGCGAAGAACTTATCTCTATCATCGACCTGCGCCGCTTTCTAACCGGTGACATCAATGAGCCAGCCCCGGCAGACAGTCGAATTATCATTCTCAGGATAGAGAATTTCTCTTTTGGCATTCTGGTCGATACTATCCAAGAGGTTTTCACTTTTACAAAAGAGGATCTGCAAGAGATGCCGGGCTGGTCCGGTAACCGGCATGAAGGAGGTTTTAGCGGCGTACTCGAAAGACCGGGCTACAGCCTTGTCTTGCTCAAAACTGAAACCCTCTTTGAGCATGCACTTAAACGACTTGCAGAACATGTAAATCTACATGACAAAAACTATTCGGCCACATCAGATCGCGAAACCAGAGAACTGGAAGAGCAGGAAAAGGAGGCCCCACCGGTCACCTTTATTACTTTTGCTCTCGACGAGATCTATGGTGTCGAAATCAGCAACATTCGGGAAATCGTGCGCTACCAAGACAATATTCGTCAACTTCCAGGTCAAGTCGATTATATTGAAGGAATTTTAAACCTACGCTCCGAGGTGATTCCGATCATCAACCTGCGCCGTTATTTCAATAAGCCCACAGATAAACACAGTGAAACCATGATCATGATCTTCACCTATGAAGATAAGCAGCTCGGCATCCTCATCGACCACCTGCTGGAGATCAGAACATTATCGCTGCAAAAAAAGGATGATGTCCCACAACTTGTAGCGCAGGAACAGACCACATATAGCCGGGGCCTGGTAGAGCGTATCATCGAGATTGAAAACCGGGAGGGGAAGCATACCCCAACCATGATCCTCGACATCTCTAAGTTCTACAAAAAAATGGACGGCAGGAGTTCTGAATCGGCAGAAGTCGAGTCTGAAACAGAGACCACCGAACTAACAGTATAGGTTATCAATTTAAGTATGCAATTTAAAAGTTCTACAAATCAGGAGAAAAAAAATGGCGACATCTGAAAACACAGCGGCTGCGACATCATCCTTTATCAACCTGATCAGCGATCCCAGCTTTGTCGTTGATGAAAATCTCACGATAGTGGATGCCAACCAGAACTTTTTTGACACTTTCTCAATATCTGCAAAAGCTGTAATCGGCAAAAAAGTCTGCGAAGAGGTCTGCGGCAACCCGCTTTGCGGCACCAAGGATTGCCCGATCACCAAAGCCAAGCGTATCCATAAAGCCAGCAGTTTTGATACAATTTACAAGCATGATGAGACTTTCACCCACTATAAATCTACCGCTACCCCATTAAACGGCTCCGACTCCAGCGGCACAATCGTAAATCTCCAGGACATTACTGACAAAAAAGATACCGAAGCCAAGCTTCGACAAATGGAGACCGACCTAAATGTTATCCCGACACCGATTATGGAGATCGACAAAAATTTCAATGTTACGTTTATGAACCCGGCCGGGGCCGCTGTCGCTGGTTTGACACCGGACGAAGTCATCGGCATGAAATGTTACGATCTCTTCAAAACACCGCATTGCAAAACCGAAAAATGCGCCTGTACCCAGGCTATGAAAACCGACTCGGTAATCTATGAACAGACGATTGCCCGACCCAAAGAAGGGATCATTATCCCAATCAAGTACACCGGAGCTCCAATCAAAGATGCCAAAGGCAATATCAAGGGGGCGTTGGAATATATCCTCGACATTACCGAAGAAGCCAAAAAGAGCCAGGAAGCCGAAGAAAAAATTGAGAACTTAAACGTCATCCCAACCCCGATCATGTCGATTGACACTGAGTACAACGTCACTTTCATGAATCCGGCCGGGGCCGCCGTTGCTGGTTTGACACCGGATGAAGCGGTCGGCAAAAAATGTTATGACCTCTTCAAAACGCCACATTGCCAAACTGAAAAATGCGCCTGTGACCGGGCTATGAAGACCGACTCGGTAATCTATGAACAGACCATTGCCCGACCCAAAGAGGGCGTCATTATCCCGATCAAATATACCGGGGCCCCGATCAAGGATGCTAAGGGAAATATCAAGGGAGCGTTGGAATATATCCTCGACATTACCGAAGAAGCCAAAAAGAGCCAGGAAGCCGAAGAAAAAATTGAAAACTTAAATG
>JAGGWR010000103.1 GCA_021163445.1 Candidatus Tharpella aukensis | reverse complement strand
TTTAGCCACTTGCGAAAAAAAGAGGACGGTGGAGTTATTTTTTCTTGACAAGTGTCAATCATATCAGGTTGTATGATTGGTGCCGGGCCGATCTATACCTATGTCGACTGTGTTATGGGCAAAAATATGGTCTGGCTGGGTGCTGATTCAGATGCGCTGGGAAACGGCAAAGACGATGATTGGCATATGCGCTTTAATATTAATGTCGGTTACTACTTTTAAGGTTTTTATTCTAACGTATAGTGAAAGTTTTAGCTTTTTATGCATTTTTTTGCCAGATTTTTCGACTGTTAACGTTGTCTCGGACAGTCTCCTGGTATCTAGAGTTTTAATGTAGGTCAAAGAGATCAAAAATATAGTTCTTCATGATCAACTAATGCTGGAACAAATCCCGCAACCCAAACAAGCATTTTCTGCCCGCAAATAAGTACTCTTATCAGAACATTTTCTGATTTTTTTTCTTGTTTTTTTGTGCAGAAAATAACCTGTAAGGTACTAATTGAGGGAGGAAAATTGCAAAATTCTTATAGTATTGCTTCATTGCGAAAAGTAGCGCCAGAGTTGTTTGCCATGTTTGGTGACAATATGAATAATCTGGGAAAACGGCGCGTTAACCTTCATGATCTGGTTGATCATATGGCAAATAAAGCCCTGTGCCAACCCTCTGTGGTCTCATTGGTCTCACCGGACAAGTTGCAACTGATAAATAGATGTGCCAATGTTTTGCGAACCATTTTTTCATCACATGCAGAGAAGACAGGTGGTTTCAGTGTAGTCCAGGCTCTCTTTGATATTACACACAATGTTGAGCGTAAGGATTTACAACCGGCTTTTTACGCCGAGCTTATCTTTTTGTTTAAAGGATTACGCGGGATTAACCCCGGCCCTGACACTCTCGTTAAGGGCGATCATGGGGAGAATAATCTTAATGGACGTGAAGCCGCAATCTTGCGCTCTCACCAGTTAGATGCAATGGTGCTTCGGGTAGAGAGCTTCATGTCGCGTTACAGCGATGGCCTGGATTCTGCGGCTGTGCTTCGTCGTTACCAGCGCCGAAACCGTATAATTAAATATTTTGGTGCCAGTGATGCCCAATGGTACGATTGGCGTTGGCAGATTCAGCATATTGTCCAGGATGCCGAGACGTTAGCTGAACTGGTGACTTTAACCCCGGAGCAAATTAAGGCCGTTGATCGAGCCCGGCAGAATAATCTTCCATTTGGAGTTACGCCCTACTATCTTTCCCTGATGGATGATGAAGATCTTGATTTGCGCAGAGATGCGGCTGTCAGAGCTCAGGTCTTGCCGCCGCCTGAATATGTTGATCAGGTGGTTGACTCACAACAAACTCAGGGTGATTTTTCCGAGCTTGATTTTATGCGGGAAGAAGATACTTCGCCGATTGATCTGATTACCCGACGCTATCCCTCTATATGCATTTTTAAGCCGTTTAATACTTGTCCGCAAATTTGTGTTTATTGTCAACGGAATTGGGAGATTGAGGATGCCATGGCAGCTGACGCTTTGGCATCACCAAAAAAGATTGAAGCAGCGGTTAGATGGATTGCCGAACATCCGGCAATTCGTGAAGTTTTGATCACCGGTGGAGATCCGCTGGCCATGGACGATGAATTGGTTGAGCGCATAGTTGGTATGGTTGCCGCCATTCCCACAGTTGAGCGTATCCGTATCGGAACCCGGACTCCGGTGACCATGCCGATGCGAATCAGTGACCGCCTGGCAACTTTTTTGGGTTCTCTGCGACAACCGGGTCAGCGTGAAATTGTGCTGGTTACACATATCGAGCACAGCTATGAATTAACTCCTGAGGTTGTAGAGGCGGTTGAACGACTCAGACGCCAGGGAATCGGGGTTTATAACCAGTTGGTTTACACTTTTTTCGTTTCACGTCGATTTGAAGCCGCTTTTTTACGTCGCCGCCTGCGCCAGATTGGCATTGACCCCTATTACAGTTTTAATGCCAAAGGCAAAGAAGAGACCGCCGCCTACCGGGTACCGATTGCCCGCCTGCTCCAGGAACAGACCGAAGAAGCCCGGCTCTCTCCCGGCATAGAACGTACTGACGAAGCCGTTTTCAATGTCCCGGGGCAGGGTAAAAGTTATATTCGTTCAACCCGTCAGCGCCATCTGGTCGGGCTCGATGCTGATGGCTCACGAATATATGAGTTCTATCCTTGGGAAGATGGTATTGTTCAGATTGCGCCACCCTCTTATATCTACAGGGACGTGCCGATTCTGGGTTATCTTGAGAGGTTAACGGCAATGGGCGAGAAGATAGAAGATTACCAGTCTATATGGTCGTACTATTAAAAACCGGTATTTTCGACCTGATTGATTACGCAAAAACAAAAGAGGATGATTCTGAAATGATAGCAAGATTTATGATGTCCGTAGTGCTAAAATTGTTTTTAACCAGATATTTATTTACTTTGTTGCTGGTTGGCTTGATGTTGCCTTTTCTACCGCTTGCATCAGCTCAGGCAGCCCAACGCATGTCTATCAAGGTCGGTCTTGCTAATGTCCGTTCAGAGCCCAGCACAAAAGCTGAAGTTGCATGGCAAGTGACTAAATACCACCCGTTTAAGATTATCAAAAAGAGAGGGACTGGTATAAAATTTTGGATTTTGAAGGCGATAACGGTTGGGTTTATAAATCCCTATTGAGCCGAACGACAACGGTTATCACCACTGTAAAGAACTGTAATGTTCGTTCCGGTCCCGGCACCAAAAATCGGATTCTCTTTATTGTCGATCGAGAGGTTCCTTTAAAGGTTCTTAAACGTCAGGGACGTTGGTTGCGGATTGCCCATGAAGATGGCGATAAAGGTTGGATTCACGCCTCTCTAGTCTGGTGAGGTGCTTTTTCGCTAGGAGGCTGTCCGAAAACGTCTTTTTTCCCCAGTTCTTCGTTATTTTTTTCAAATAATGCTCGAAATACTAAGTGTATGTCTGTGCTTATTTGAAAAAAATGCCTCGATCTGAGAAAAAAATCCTATTCTCGGACAGCCACCTAGTGTCGTGTCAACTCTCAATTGACGGATAAAGCCGCGACAATTTAATCCTGGCATCATCTGCGGTAAACTGCCAATTGACTTTTGCATCCTTATTGTTTCTGTGGGTTTGCCAGGCTTCGACTTCACTCACAACTTTTTCAACACCCATTTGCCTGCGCCAACCTAACAAGAAATGGCAAGAACTGGCTATCATGATGGTTTGCAGGTGCCAATATAGAGACAAAAGGAACTTTACAGTCGTTTGCTAACTCTGCGGAATCAACAGCACAAAGGGTACAGCCTCCGAGTAGATCAGATTTGTAAAAATGGTGAAGAAAATATACCAGAATATTGATTTGCTGCTTAAATGTCATATTGGTTCTAAATCGGCTGAGCCGAGCATGGTCTATGGTCATATTTTTATGCAGAGGTAAACCGATAAAAACTCGATTTTGCTGGCGTTCTAAGCCCAAATACTCATCCGTACAGAATTTACGGTGAATACTTTTCATCTACGCTATCTTCGTTTTATAGATTGAACGTTTTTATCCCCAGAAATGCCATGTAGCCAACGTAACTTGCCAACAGAACAGCACCCTCGAACCGGTTAATACGTCCCGGACAATGAAATCTAAAGCCAAAAACAAATAGTAAAAGTGTCAAAACCCCCATCACCAACATGTCTCTGGAGAAAACTTCCGGGGCGACCGCTGTGGGATGAATCACACCGGCGATCCCGACCACCGCCAGAGTATTAAAAAAGTTGGAGCCAAGAACATTGCCCAGGGCGATATCATGTTCGCCTTTACAAGTAGCCATTACCGATGAGGCGAGTTCCGGAAGTGAGGTGCCCAGCGCCACAATCGTCAATCCGATGATCAGGTCGCTGACCCCAAAGTTGTGGGCAATTTTAACGGCTCCCCAAACCAGGATACGGGAGCTGATGACCAACAACACGAGACCGAACATCAACTTAAACAGAGTTTGCTTAAGAGGTTTAGCATCCTGATCGGTTTCAAGTTTCGCCGTCATTTCACCGGCCAGGGTATCACTTCGCTCTCTTAACCCCTGGCGGATTGTCCAAAACAGTACTCCGCCCAGTACGCCCAACAAAATCCAGGCGTCGATCCGCGTCAACTCGCCATCCCGGAGCTGGAAAGCGGCAAGTCCGGTAATAGCAATCAAGAGCGGCAGCTCTTTGCGCAGAACCTGGGAATGGACGGTTATCGGGTTGATCAGTGCCGTCACACCTAGAATCAAGGCAATATTGGTAATATTCGAACCGTAGGCGTTACCAAGGGCAAGACCGGGATTTCCCTGCGCGGCAGCGAGTGTCGAGACCACCATTTCCGGAGCCGAGGTGCCGAAACCAACAACCACCATGCCGATAAGTAAAGGCGGCATGCCAAAATGGCGGGCCGTACCGGCCGCCCCCTCGACAAAAAGGTCGGCGCTCCAAACCAAAGTCAATAAACCGCCAATAAGAGCGGCAGCTGCGATCATCACTTAAGTGTTACCTTTTCCTCTAAAATTTTTGCACATGTTCGAATATAACCGATAACCGGATACGAATTTTTTGCTCTCCTTTGGAATGCCCGTCGGAAAGCTGAAAAATGGTACAAATTTCTCTGCCCATAATGCCTTATCAGCATCTGTAATGTCCAGACAAATCAACACACGAATTTTAACTAACTTCACAATTCCTTCATAAATAATCTGCTAACAGTGACTTCCATAGAACAACTTATGAAGGGAGCTCATTATGATTGCCGAAAAGTTTATTGACAAAGATACTTTTGCCCACAAATACAACTACGATCACGCCCTGTCATACCATCTTAAACATCAAAAAAACTGGTCACGCATGCTCTCCGATTGGCGCGAACGGGATTTGTCCCGAAAGGCTTTGAACTACGTTGGCGAATCGCAGATCATTCTCGATCTGCCTTGCGGAGCTGGACGTTTCTGGCCCCTGCTGACAGAAAAAGAAAATCGCAAAGTTATTGCCGCCGACAGCAGCATCGACATGCTTAAGGTCGCAATCGAACATTGCCCTGAAAAAATGCACGCCCAAATCGAACTGTTACACACGTCGGCCTACAATATCAACCTTGCCGACAGTAGTGTCGATACGATTTTTTGCATGCGCCTGCTCCACCATATCGGCGATGCGGAAAAACGCCGCAAGATAATAGAAGAACTCCATCGCGTGACCCGCAAGAATGTCCTCCTCAGCCTCTGGGTCGATGGTAATTACAAAGCCCGACGACGGCGCAAGCGCGATCAGGCTCTCGGTAACAAGAAACCAAAGCATTTAAAAAATCGATTCCTTTTCAAGAGAGAAGAGATTGAGCAGGAATTCTATCACACCGGTTTTTCCATCGCCACCCATTACGATCTCCTGCCCGGCTACTCCATGTGGCGGCTCTATGTGTTACAAAAATAGGCTTTACGACCACGTAACAAGGCTAAAAAGAGGGACTGACTCTTGGTTGACCGGGTTAATCAAAAAGAAAAAAATCTGGAGTAAATCTTCAAAGAAGACTATAGAATGTATTGTCAACAAGTACCACAAACCAGTAACGTGAGATAATGTTAAATGCTGAAAAAGATTTTTAAACAATGGTTCCAGGCAGCTAAACCACTGCTTCTTTTTTACCTTATCTTTCTGCTCGTCTCTTTCGTCGGACGGCTTGTTTTATTAGGCCTGCACTATGGGCCGTTAAAGGCTAGCGGCGTTAATTACGGGATCGCTTTTCTCGTCGGTTTGCGCATGGATACGATCGCTGTCTGCATCATTCTGGCCCTGCCGACCCTGCTCATTTTTCTGACCCCGCCGTTTCTGCGAAAAATCGGCGAGAAGTTAGTCTGCGGCTATCTTCTTCTGACCTTGCTCCTGGCCGTCTATATGGAGATTGCGACGCCGCCATTTATCCACGAATTCGACGCCCGACCGAATGAGCTTTTTGTCAACTATCTGCAATATCCACGGGAAGTTCTCAGCATGATTCTCTCGACCCAACTTTTCTCCCTGATCTTCGCCCTTGTCACGCTCTCGCTAATTGCCTGGGGCTACCTGCGCTGGTGGCGAAAAAGCGCACTCTTTACCCGAGCCCTGTCAGTTCACTACGGCATCCGCCTGCTCTTCCTCCTGCCTACGGCCCTGATTGTTTTCATGGGTATCCGTTCCTCTTTCGGCCATCGCCCGGCTAATCTTTCGGATGCCACCTACTGCAACTCCCACATCGCCAATGAACTGGCAAAAAACACGCTGCATTCAGTCGGCTATTCGATTTATGCCAAGAGAAAATTTGATGTCAATGTTAAACTCTACGGCCGCATGAATGAAGCTGAAGCGATAGCCAGAACCCAAAAAATACTCAATCTGAGTCAAGAAAATCTCGTCGACCCCGACTACCCTCTTCTGCGGCGGGAAAAAACCCATTTCCCGGGCAACGGTCGCGTCAAAAATCTGGTGGTTATCATTGAGGAGAGTCTCGGGGCTCAATTTGTCGAAGCCGCCGGCGGCCGCCCCGACATCACCCCAAATCTTAATCGCCTGGCGCAAGAAGGGATCCTTTTTAATCAGCTTTACGCCAGCGGCACCCGCAGTGTGCGAGGCATGGAAGCGATTGTCGGCGGTTTTCTGCCGATTCCGGGAACCAGTGTCCTGAAACGCAACCTGTCACAAAAAGATTTTTTCTCTCTCGCTCAACTTCTACGGCCGAGGGGTTACGACAGCAGCTTCATCTACGGCGGTGAGAAACGCTTTGACAATATGGGAAGTTGGTATTACGGCAATGGTTTTCTGCGCATTATTGATGAACCGGAGTTTGTCAACCCGGTCTACCACGGCATCTGGGGGGTCTGCGATGAAGATTTGGTTGTCCGTGCTGATGAGGAGTTTGTCAAACTGAAAAAAGCTGGAACGCCCTTTGTTTCAGTCCTCTTTTCGACCACCAACCATACCCCTTTTGAGTTCCCCGAGGGACGCATCAAACTCCTTGACGGAGTGGCACCGGCGAGCGAGGAAAATGCGGTTAAATTCGCCGATTTTGCCCTGGGTAAATTCTTCTCCCTGGCCAAGGAGCACGGCTATTACGAGGACACCGTTTTTGTCATTATTGCCGACCATAACGTCCGCGTACGCAGCAGTCCCAACGGGGTCATGCCGGTGACTAACTATCGTATCTTCGGTCTCATTCTGGGCGGCGGTATTAAAGCGTTGCGTTATGAACGAGTCGCCACCCAAATGGATGTCATCGCCACGGCGGTCGATCTGCTGGGCACTGATCTGATTCATCCGATCATCGGCCGTTCGATCTTTACCCCAGCCAAAAATGATTTTGCCCTGATGCAGTTCTATTCTCTTTACGGTTTTATGCGAGACGGCAAACTGGCAGTTTTAGAACCTAACGCGGTCGCCAAAACCTATCAAGTTGATGGCGACAACCTGGTACCGACGACCCACGACACCGAACTTGAACGCGACGCCCTGGCCCTGCTGACTACCTCTTCCCACCTCTACCAGAACCGTCAACATAGCCTGCCGGGGGAATTTGCAGGTCAAACATCGGAATAGTTACAAAAAATTTCAAAAAATCAGCATAACCCAAGTCAGACCGGCCAGAGCCAGAGCTATCATAACCGCCGCCGACGCAATATCTTTGGCCCGGCCGGAAAGTTCATGCTGTTCGCTGCCAATGCGATCAACCACGGCCTCAACCGCCGAATTCAGCAGTTCGGCAATCATAACGATCAACCAACTACCGATCAGCAGCACCTTTTCCACGGCCCCGTCACCCCACCATAAACCCAATGGTACAACAATCAACAACAGATAGACCTCTTGCCGAAAAGCCTGCTCGTGTTGAAAGGCGGCCCGTAAGCCAGCCAACGAATAACCGGTCGCCCGCCAAAGGCGGCCAGCGGCCTGTTGCAGAGTTTGTTTGATTTCTTCTTTTTTCATAATAATAACCAGTTGTATCCTAATCAAAATCCAGAAGGTTGCAGTCTAAAGAATTTTCATGTAAATAGAAAGCTTATTTTTCCAGCAACCTCAAACCACATTTAAAATGTCACACCAAATCATTCCCACAGCAACCCCTTTACCCTCCCCTTGGCATGACACCAAAATAAAGGAATAAATCAAGTTGGAAACCATCATCACAAAAATCTACGACCTCTTTAACGACCCCAAACTGCGTGGCAAGTTACTCACCTATCGCTGGCCCCTGACAATTGCCATCCTGACCATTCTCGCACTGCTCATGAAACCGCAGTACTTCTGGCTTGGCCTGTTTATCTCACTAGCCGGAGAAACTCTTCAGGTCTGGTGTTTTGCCGCTTTGCACAAGAAAAAAGAGCTCGCGATCACAGGTCCATACGCCGCCGTCAGAAACCCGATGTATATTGGCCGCTACTTCCTCATTCTGGGGGTGGTCACCATCACCGGCAACCTCTTTTTGATGATTATTTTCAGTATTATCTACTATTTTTACATGGTCAATCGAGTGGGGCGAGAGGAGGTGGTTTTAAAAGAGATTTTTGCTGAGGCCTACCAGGAATACTGTAACCGAACCAACCGTTTTATTCCTGCCTGGCAAGAAGTTGACAAAGAAACAATATGCTATTTCAGATGGAATCTGTTCTTTAAAAACAATGCCCACTTGAATCTACTTTCAGTAATTGTCGGTTACCTGATCGTCTATAGCTGGCTTTTTTAAGAGAGGAATTCTTCCAATCAACAAACAACTTGAGAGATTAGCTAAAGCTCCGCGCCGAGCCCTTTTTCGTCTAGCCTGGCCGACCTTGATGGCGACCATGGTGCAAACCATGTACAACCTTGTCGACACCGCCTACATCGGACGCCTCGGAACCTCGCCGCTGGCGGCCCTGACGTTCTCTTTCCCCCTTTTTTTCACGTTGGTCTCATTTAATATTGGTATGGGAGTGGGCCTTAACTCGACGGTTGCCCGCCTCCTCGGTGCCGGCAACGAAAAGGCGGCCGCGAATACGGCTCTGCATGGAATTGCCAGTTCACTGCTGTGTGCGACTATCCTCTTTCTGACAGTCGAGATCTTTCTCGATCCCTTACTGACTATTCTCGGAGCGGAGGGGGAAGTCCACAAGCTGGCGGGTGACTATATGCGGATCATTGCCGTCGGGGTTTTTCTGATGTTTCCGATGTACGCCATCAACAGTATTTTTACGGCCCAAGGCAACACCGTCACCCCGATGAAGATCCAGTTTTTCACCCTTTTTCTCAATTTAGGCCTTGATCCGCTCTTTATCTTCACATTCAAACTCGGCATTAAGGGAGCCGCCATCGCCACCGATATTGCCCTGCTGGCCGGTTTACTTCTGGCGATCTTCTTCCTGAAACACCGCTCCGCCCTGCATCTTGGTCGCAAAGTCTGGCATTTTTCTTGGGCCACGATCAAAGAGATCTTTGCCATCGGCCTGCCGGCGAGCTTGACCATGCTCCTGATGGCCGTCTACATGATGAGCATCAACCACCTGATTGCCGGATACGGCACCGACACCGTAGCCGCGTTGGGACTGGTCACCCGGATAGACAGCGCCGTTATTATTCCGATGGTCGCCTTTTCGGTTGCCCTGCTGACCCTCAGCGCCCTTTTTTACGGTGCCGGGCGCATTCAACTGCTGCGTGAGATCATCAATTTTGCGATCTTGGTCAATGTTGGGTTTGCCTTAGTTTGTTCTCTTTTTATGTTTATCTGGCCCCACTTTTTTCTACGTTTTTTTACCAATGAGACCGAACCCCTGCGCCTGGCATCCGCCTATCTGCGCCTAGAGGTATTGTGTTTTCCTTTTATGGCAATAACCATCTCGGCCAACCGTACCTTACAGGGTTTGGGTTTAAGCTTGCCCGGCCTGGCGATTAACGGCGCCCGCCTCTTTGTTGTCGCTCTGCCGCTGGCCGCTATTTTTATTATCTATCTCGAATGCGATTTTCGCATGGTCGCCATCGCCGGACTCTGCGGCAGCCTGACTTCAGCCACCATCGCTAGTCTCTGGCTCAAAAAAACCCTGACTCGAATCGAAAACCGGGAAAGTACCTAAAATTTGTAGCGCACATGAAAAGTACTTATAAAAATATCTTCATCACTGCTGCCGTCACGCTGATCCACTTCCCAAAAATCCATAGCGTCGCTACTGAAAAGGTAACCGGCATTAATTGCAAACTCCAGGTTATCGTAAATTTTATATTTCATGAAAGCATCGATTTCAATCCCGACTTCGTCCTCACTTCTCTTTTTGCCACCATCATCAAGGTAGACAATATCTTCGGCCGTTAACATATACATTGCCGCCGTACAAAAAGAGAGTTTTTTGCTGAATTTATAATCAAAAGCCAGCTTGTTCATGATAAAACCTTTATCAAGCAGATAGTCTTTTTCCGTGAAATAATCATCTTCAGTCGACATCGCTTTAAAAATACAGATATTGTCTTTACGATCAATATCAACCGCCATAAATGCGTCAAAATCACTGTCACTGCCATCATCGTCGCCGGAAGTGTACCAGAAAGTGTAGGTGAACTTCATTTTATTAATCTTGTAACCGATATCTACATGAGCCAGCCAGGCACTTACATCGAAATCTTCGTTAACTCGACCCTTGTTGTAATCCCAGCCATTGTAAGACTCTTTAAAATTGGCATTATCAACGCTGCCGGTCTGATACATGAGATCCCAATTAAGAAACATTGAACCAACATTGGCCTTACCATCCGTACCAATCGTAAAGAGGCTAAGATCATACTCGTTTTTAAATTTTTTCACTTCATAATTTTGCGAGGTGATCGTACTATAAGTCGCCGGGTCGCTATTGTCGGGGTCACCGTTAAAGTAGAGCCCAAAAATACCGGCACTGATGTCCTGGGTCGGTTTAAAGTTAACCCGGACATAAAAAGCATCAAGATCTTCAACATCATCATCATCATCTTTTACCGGATCCCGATAAGGTCGTAACCAGCCCAATTTCAAATTAACCGGCCCCGCCGCGATATCGGATGTCACCCCCATGATCGTCTCTTTCCAGAAATAGGAGTTTACATTAAAGGGTTGCAACCCCATACGAATCCGAGCTTTCTCAACAAGCCACGGTAACTGAAAATCGGTATAGAGCCAGCGGGTCTCAAGGTTGATGCCGTCACCGGAGTAGCTCCCACCCACGCTTTTGCCGACACTGCCAGGTTTACCATACGCAAGAGAACCAACCTCCCAGGCCCAGACACCTCTAACTTTGTCATCATTAGTTGCCGCATTAAACCACATCCGGTACTTGGTTTCACCCCAAGTTTCCGATGAGCTCCCGTCATGCAAAACCCCTTTCTCGGCATTCAACCAATCATTATGATTGGTGTAGACCATGAAACGGTTATTAAAATCACCCTTAATTTTAACGTCTGCAGCCAAAACCGGAAGAACCATAATCACCAACAACAAAACAGTTATGATAAACACCATTCTTTTTGTCATTTTTTCCTCCTGTAAAATGGTTTACGTTATTTTTA
>JAGGWR010000011.1 GCA_021163445.1 Candidatus Tharpella aukensis | reverse complement strand
AAATGAGTCCGGCGGCACGTAAAACTGAATCTGGAAAAAGAGGATCAGAATAAGACCCAAAAAGATGAGGTTGAGAAAAAACCAGCTTAAAAGCTTAATAAAGATTGATCGTCTAAAAAACAAAACTTCACCTTGTGGGTAACTATTTCCAGCCATGTTCGGTTAGAACTTTGCTGAAAAGAATTCTAGGGATATCGGGTTGTTTTCTGTAACGTCTCGCAAAATTTTGTCGTTTTTCACAGCGAATAGAGCCAAAAAAATTGCGACTGTTTGAACGAGATACGAGTGAGTTTCGCAATTTTGGCGTAATGAGCGCTGGAAAAACAAAAATTTAGCTTAAGAAGTGGAAGAAAATGACCCGATATCCCGGGTTGCAATTACCTAGTCTGACAATACTAAACTATTTTATAAACATATAACCGGCACTTCTCACGGTTTTGATATAGTTGGGATCTTTGGGATTATCGTTAAGTTTACGACGCAGCGATGAGATATGAACATCTATAGAGCGATCATAAACCGTATAGTCACGCCCGGCAACCAGATCAAGCAGGCGATCCCGTGAGAGAATACGGCCACAATTTTCAACCATCGCCAGCAACAGATCGAACTCAATGGCTGTCAAAGCTAAAAGTTCATCATCCTGGTACACACTACGGGCCCCGACATCGATAACCAGATCTCTGATACAGAGATTTTCGTCGCAATCACCTTCAGCCGTTACTTTTGCGGGCTCGGCTTCAACTATCTTACTACGCCGGATGACGGCCCGGAGCCGCGCCAGCAGCTCCCGCGAAGAGAAGGTTTTCGGCAGGTAGTCATCGGCCCCCATCTCAAGCCCGACAATGCGGTCGGTCTCATCGCCTCGGCCTGTAAACATCAATACCGGAACCTGAGAATGCTGCCGTAATTGACGTAACACTTCAAAACCGTCAATCTCCGGAAGCATGACATCGAGCAGGACGGCAGCAAATGAGCCCTGCAAAGCCAGCTCCAGCCCAGCTTGCCCGCAATGCGCCACCTCAACCGCAAACCCCATCGGCTCAAGGTAAGCCCGAATCAGACGACACAACTTTTCATCATCATCGATCAGAAGAATTTTCATAACTCTATCATAACCGATTTTTCGGCAAAAAGAATAACTTTTACAAAAACTTTACAAAAAAGTTTTAAAAGAACATAAATATTTTACATTGGCAGACTATCTTCCAGATCAATAAGGCTTGATTAAAAAAAATTTCAACCATTAAATGAAAAAGGAGAATTACCATGAACGTCGCTAAAGACTCAACCACCAAGAAATCACTCACACTGGCCGTTACTTTAATGATTGCTCTATTTTTGGCCTTACCGGCTACCGGCTGGAGCTGGGGTTTGGGAAATGGTCAGGGTTCAAATGCCAATTTTGCCCAGCGGGCGGAAGAGATCAAAAAATCCCTTAATCTCAACGAGAACCAAGCAAAACTATGGGATGAGATGAAAACCGGGATGCAGGAGTTGCGCAACCTCTGTCTGCAACAAGGCGACAACTTGGACGAAGGTACCCGGCGCCGGACGATGGCCCGCAACCACATGCTTATGCAAGCTGAACTGGCGGCTGAAACTCCGGACTTTAAAGGTGTTGGCGAGAAGCTTAAAACTGAATATCAGGGTAATTTTGCAGAAGTGTTCAATAAAGTTATCGACGCCCGAGTCGCCTTTTTCAGCAGCCTGACTCAGGAACAGCGTGACACCATGCTCAAAAAAGGTCACAAAGGTCGTCGCCGTGGCGGTAAGGGAGGCAAGGGTGGTCAAGGTAAGAGAGGCATGATGTAGGGAGATCAAAAAAGCCCGGCCACGAAATATTCGGGTTCTCGTTCTCACCGTAAAGCTATAGCAAATAACGACAAGTTTTGCTTCGCCCTCCTTAACCGGGGACAGAATTAAATTCTGTCCCCACATCGCGGCAGTTTGAAACTACTATCAGCTGTAACTTAAAAAGTTTATGAACATCTACAAAATCAGGCTGTCAAGACGGCCTTGAAAAATCTCTTTGTCAGATTGTGTAATAATCTCGGCAATGCCTTTTTCAGCCAAATCCAGCATGAGCGACATTTTCTGACGGCTAAAAGGGTGCTCTTCTGCCGTACCCTGAATCTCGACCAGCTCATCTTTATCGGTCATAATGACATTCATATCGACATCAGCCGTAGAATCTTCTGGATAGTTCAAATCAAGCAGTGCTTCACCCTTAACTATCCCAACACTGACTGCGGCCAGGCGACTGCGAAGCGGTTTCCAGTTCTCGCCCATCTCCGGTTTGATCTTTAATAATGCCAATCCAAGAGCGACAAAGGCGCCGCTCACAGATGCTGTTCGAGTTCCGCCATCAGCCTGAATAACATCACAATCAAGAATAATTGTGCGCTCACCCAAAACATCAAGATTGGTGACCGCACGCAAACTACGACCGATAAGCCGCTGGATTTCAAGGGTTCGCCCACCCTGACGCCCGCGATTAATCTCGCGACCGGAACGTTCGTGAGTACTGGCTGGCAACATCGCATATTCAGCAGTCAACCAACCGCCGCCCGAATCACGGCGAAATTTTGGCACCCCATCCTCAACACTGGCCGAACATAAAACCTTGGTCTGGCCACAGGAAATCAACACCGAACCGGCCGGATGATCAAGAAAACCGGGAATGATCTCGATTTTGCGTAACTGATCCGAACTACGTCCATCAACCCTCATAACATTACCTCTTTCTTATAAATAACGATAGTCGGCATAACCAACTTCATTTTTTTGACAATAAATAATCCCCTGATCCAAAGCTTGCAACATGCGCTCCTTGTCTTCAGGTAGTTTTCCATCCAACGGTACAATATTAGAGGAGTGGTCATTTAAAAAACTAGAAGTCACTTCTAATCCGGCAACAATATCTCGTTCCTCTTCGATACTGACCAGAGGCGTGACTTGGGTAAAGCTGCCTTCGGCAATCCATTTAGCAATATCCGATTTTGGAATCGGAGTCAAAGTCCTGACCCTGATGAAATGCGGATCAATTGCGTTAAGTACGCGAATTGTTCCATGACGATGATCCATGGTCTGCTCCATTCCGCCTATCCCGAGCAAAACATAAATAGAACAATCAAAACCCGCCTCCTTGGATTTGAGGCCGCCAGCAATTATTTCATCAGCCGTTGCCCCCTTGCGGATCATTTTTAAGACCGCATCCGAACCGCTCTCAAGACCAATATGCAACCTGGTCAAACCGGCCTCGCGGATCGCTTTAAGATCCTCGATTGATTTTTTCATCACGGTTTTGCCCCGAGCATACGAGGTCACTCGTTTAAGCCCGGGAAAAACACTGTAAAGATGTTCAAGAATCTCAACCAGTGCCGCCGCAGACAAAAGCAGACTATTGGAATCACCAAGAAATACATGATTGGCATAAGTTCCATAGACCGCAGGCATAAGATCAATATCGGCCTTAATTTCAGCCATCGTTTTTCGGGCAAACGGATACTTTCGATACATCGAACAGAAAGCGCACTTGTTCCAAGGGCAACCATGGGTTACCCGAAGCAACATACTCTGGGCTTCTGAAGGTGGCCGATAGGGTGGGAAATCAAATGAGTGGGACGAAGAAACCATAAAAAACTCTCCTGCTCCGGATCAACCGAAGACAAAATTATTACCTGTTCATGCCTGAAAGGCTTAACCGATTAACTACTTCATTCTAAAGAAGGGGCTGAATATCACAATTTCAACTTCGAGTCACCTTTTCAATTAAACAAGATACAATTCCAAGCACAACCGACATTTTTATGATTGCAAATCAGACCTCAGATCATTTGACATTTATACCTATTACGGTTATAAATTAGACAATAACAACTTTAAATAATCTATAATAGCCTCGGAATCATTAAATCATGCCTCAATCAGGACAATTATTCTACTTGATGGGAGCTTCGGGAGCCGGTAAGGACAGCCTGATTCGATATGCCCGAGAACATCTAACCAAGCTGAAATCGATCAAATTTGCCAAACGTTATATTACTCGCCAGACTCACCCTGAAAGTGATGGAAATCATCACGCCATTAAGCCTGCGGAATTTGAACGACTGCTAAAAAAGGATTATTTCGCAATGCACTGGTGTCGTCACGGCTTCCAATACGGCATTAGTAAAGAAATTGATATCTGGCTGAAAGAGGGAAAAAAAATAATCATTAACGGCTCACGCCAATACTATAGTAAGGCAAGAAATGATTACCCAGGACTGCATGCAGTCCTGGTTCAGGCTGACCGAGATATTTTGCACAAACGTCTACTGATGCGCCAACGAGATAAGCCGGAAAATATCGTGGAAAGAATGCAGTGGGCCGAAGATAAGATCAAATTTGAAGATCAGAATGAACTCTTTACCATCATTAACAATAATACTTCATTAAAAATTGCCGGTGAAAAGTTTCTGACAATCTTACAATCCGGCAAAGTCAAAAGTTTTTAATGGCAAAATCATTTGGAATTTTATAGGGTCTGCCCCTTTCCCGAACCTGAAAAGGATCACCCCAAAAATAGTTCCAATCTCGTTTTCTTTTCCAGATTAAACCAATAGATTGCTACCCCTCGATTTTCGCACCTTTTGCAGGTCGACCACGTACCGAGTAACCTATTTTGTTACCGGTAACCTTCTCTATATTTTTTTTGAACTGATCACTGCCCAAAGGCGTTCCGGAATTAAGACTTTGCCGAATAAGTTCTTGCTCATCAACATTTATAAATTCATTAAATAACGCTTTATAAGCCGCACATCGAGCTTGAGACGTTTGACCTAGAACGAGATACTCTTCCTGGTCTCGCAAAACAGCACTGCTTTCTCCCAAAGCAGTGGCAACATAACTTGACCAACGATATTCAGCTGGATGCTCTACCATACCAGCTCGAACCGGATTCATCTCAATATAACGCATCACCAGCAACAGATTGCGACACGACTCAACAATATTACCTTTATGACGACCTTCCCATAACCCGCCACAACGTTGATATTTCTGATTTATATAACGAACATAATCTCGCCCGATACTTTGAAACATTCGGCCGATTGAACCTTCACTTTGCGGAGTCAGCAACAAGTGTACATGGTTAGTCATCAATACATAAGCATGAATATCGCAACCATGTTTATCAGCAGACCTCTTCAGGCACCGCAAATACTCAAGATAATCGATATCCTCAAAAAAAACCGGAAGCCTGTTATGCCCCCGCTGGAAAACGTGAGCGGGAATGCCAGGTTGATAAAATCTCGGTTTACGAGGCATTTTCCGACCGCGAAACAAGTTCGAAAGGATGTCTTGATTTCAAACCCTTAAAACGCTTAAATCCCTTATCCGTTGTCGCCCAGATACAACCCCATTCCACTGCTAAAGCCGCGTGATATGCATCGGGTATATCGTTACCTTTAGCATTAATCTCTTTCATACAGTCCAAAAAAATATCCCAATGATGATCACCAGGAGCCAATTGCATACTTGTATCCGCACAGCGAATCTGCTCGCAAAACTGAATAGCTTGCATTAATGCAGATGGGATCTCAAATATTTTCGGATGTGTGACAACTCTTAAAAAGCCACTCAACACCAACTCTGAATAAGCAAACTTCACATCACCGTTTATAACTGATTCCAACCAATTCCGATAAGACAAATGATCCTTAACATCTTCACGGTGCGCATAAATCAGCACATTCACATCCATTAAAATCATCTACGTATCCATAATCTCTAAAAGTGAATGACTGTCATCCAAATCAACGCCGGGCTTAACTCCAGCCCCACCAGCAGTTACTAAACTGATCTGCGATGATTTCTCAGTACGACTTGCAAAAATAGTCCGCAAAGCATCTTCAACAACCTTTCCCAACGACTTTTTTTGGGTCGCTGCCTCACGTTTTGCCAGCGTTAAAATATTTTCGTCAATATTAATTGTAGTCCGCATAATCTCACCTCCACTTATCATTGCTACACAGCATAACAAAACAACATCAAGATGTCAAATCTTCATAGAGTCTGACCCCTTTTCTGTTTTCTGTTTTCTGTTTTCTGTTTTCTGTTTTCTGTTTTCTGTTTTTCTTGTTCTTGTTCTTTCTCTTTATTTTTTAAAACGTAACCGAATGCCATTGCTGCCTCAGGGGGCAATGGCAAATAGGGGTTATCCCAAGACCAGCCTTTTAGAGTTGATTTTTTATTTTTTCTTTGCCGCTTCATCTATAAACGTGGTGTAGTAATTAAGTCCCCATTCATAGGAGAAATTAACAATGTCATCTAAAATCTCTTGTGCTTCTCCATGTAGTTCATTGGAACTTTTTTCATTTGGATCATAGGGTAATTTTGTTATGACAACTTGAAAGGAAATAGGATTATTCCAACGGTCAAATCTCTCAGTTTCTAAGTTGGCGTATCCCTTTCCAACCCCTTCCTTTCTTAAAGCCCCATCGCTGCCAAGTCCAATAAAAATTCCCTGGCTTTTATCTTTTTTAAAAAAGTAAATACCCTGATTATTAGTGTTATGTAATTTATATTCATTTTTACAAGCCCAATTGTACAAACTTAATTCAACCATTGTTGATAAATGACCAAGATCATCAAACTTTTTTGCATTGATCTCTTTAATAATGGTTTTTGCTTTTGAGATTTTATTGGTAAAATTCCAATTATTCTTTTTACCCATTTCCACATATTTGTTTGCTTCTTCTTTAGCATTCCCCTTTAATTCACAGGGAGCTTCAACGGCTGGAATTTTTTTGGTAACCATCCCATCCACGGTCTCTTCTTCAATTTCAATATACTCCATTTTTTCTGATGTTGCTTTTACATTCTCAGCATACAGACAAGAGAAAGTAACTGCTAAGAGAACTACAAAAACGACCCTAAACGAAATTTCAAAAAACTGTTTGTTCATAGCAACCTCCATAAAAAATTAGATAAGATGTTGTTCATTCGTGACTATAGAAAAATCTCTTTTATGCGTCAATGACAAAGTAATCACAGCAAGGGCGGGCAAAACCGTACAGGTGCATAAGTGACTCACCACTTGGCCATGAGCTGCTTGATTTTGTTTCTCAAGTGATCAGGTGCGTGTTGTTCAAATCTCAAGGCAATTTGCTTTTTGACCGACTTCAATTGAGGCTCATTGATAGTTAGACACGACCCTGTTTTGTTAGCCAGCTTGAGTCTTTTTTGAAGCTGCCTTGGAATTGGTATTCCAAAACGGATCGTAAGGACATATTCCTCCGAGAAATCTATCGAGTCAAGAGACTCCCATGTAATGGCGTCCTTTTCAAACAGGCTGGCTACATGGATTCCATCCGAATCGATTTCGATACTTTGTGACGTAAATCGGCTGGTAAAAAAGGTGAGGATAGGGATACCAGTACAGAAGAAAAAAATCCCCATAAATATGACAAATTGGTCATCAATAATCGGAGGAATGTACATTGTCTTGGTCAATACAGCACTTACGGCTATATAGACAGAAGGTACAGCAAATAGCAGGATTATCACATCGTAAAAAATGGCAATTCTCTGGGGATTAACCATAATCCCCTTTTTACGAATGTAGAGCCTCTTCCCCAGCAGGAATCCAATCAATATGGATACAACGCCTGTTACCTTCAATATTGTTCGAAGGCCGGAAACCTGGCCTTCCATCTTAATGGTAGCCCAACTAAACTCCGGTCCGTAGAAGGAACCGTTGAAGTTGAATATCTGGGAATCAACCAGCGGATTCAGGTACCGGTCTACCATCTGATTCCATTCATCTCTTGGTATCTTGTTTAACTCGAAGTCATGCTTGTCGCCAGTATCAAGACTCTTTACGATACGGATTATGGCAGGATATTCTGCCAAATCTGATTCGGAAAATCTATTTATGTCAGGATTGTATCTTCCCAGATAAGTGAACAAGGCGATTTTGGGAGCATCGGCTCCGGCTTTCTGCGCGTTATCAACAGAACAGTTTACTAAACTTTCCCGAAAAACGACCAGGCGAGATTTTGATATCCCTTGCAGAACAGAATCCTGAAACCTGTTCCACTCCTCCAAATCACCGGATTCATTAATCCAATCTTTGCCAAGGTTTATGAATGCCCTGAAGAGATCGGGATAGTCATCCGGATTCAGTTCAGGGCCGGTAATGTCGGTAGTCTCTTCTCCTGGGAATTGAGCACTTATCTCATCAGGATTGAGCAATGTTTCTTTCTGTAATGAAACTGTCTCCAGTTCGATAAGCCCGGAGCGAGTTTCATTGAAGGGAAGAAATGTCAACGCTATACCAAACGATATCAATCCCAGTGCAGATAATCTACGTAGCCAGACACCCATGTTGAATACCTACTATAAAATAATGGGTTAACCGAGACACTCAAGGAGCGTTACTAAATTTTCATATACTTTCCATTTATTTAATAACATATTTTTAAATTATCGGTCAAAAGAAATGCGGTATGCTTTGCCCCGTCCTGAATGTTGAACCCATTTACCGTCCTTGTAATAATATATCCCATTGTCGCTGCCAATAATCCAGGGACGACCTTCACTATCAATGGCTATATCTTTGCCCAGACTCCCCCTGCTTGTTCTATCCATCCCGAACCATTATGTTAATAAATATGGCTGTCCGTTCCAATAATCCATGGCTCATTACGCTCATTAAAATTATTTTGATTGTTCGTTGGATCATTTATCGGTTCATTAAATTAGCCAGAATGAATCCTTTTCCCCCAAACGGGGGTTCCATTCTGATTTTTACCTTCTAAGGTATTCCCATTTAAAGTCAGCCTATCAACATACCCATTGCTCCAACTAATCACATATTCAACTTGGTTACCTACATAATTTTGACTCAAAACACCTACTCCTCCGTTAGAACCATTAACCGTATTATCAGGGTAAATAGTTACAATAACATTGGTAAACCACTCCCATTGTCCAGTTATAGGAGAAGAATTTAGGTTGCTTATTGGATCATTCTGAGCATTTGATTTAACTGCATCCCAATTCGCAGAAACACCATTATTCCCTTTTACGCTTCCATTTACAATTTTAGTTCCATTTGAGTTCAGCGTTCCTTTATAATAACCGATATCTCCATTGTGGTAATCAATGGTAATGTTGATGGTATTCCCAGATATATTACCATCTATGGTTCCTTTTAAATATCCGTTCCAGATCACATCTCCGGTAAAGTGCCCGTTAGAACCTTGCTGTACCTTCATAATTCCGGTATAACCATTATCCTGGTTTAAATTCCAGCTTCCATTGATGGATATAAAACTAATGACTTGTCCCTGATTGGGACAATCTTTT
>JAGGWR010000304.1 GCA_021163445.1 Candidatus Tharpella aukensis | reverse complement strand
GTCCACACTCTCCGTTAAAACCGTTAAAACCGGCAATTGATAGTTGGTACGCCCCTTTTTCTGGTAAAAAAGCAAGGCACCAAGCCCGATAATTGCGACCACTAACAGAAGATACTCTTTTTTCATAATCATAACCTTCCCAACCCGGCCTAGGAGGCTGTCCGAGAATAGGATTTTTTTCTCAGATCAAGGCATTTTTTGACAATAAGCACAGACATACACCTAGTATTTCGAGCATTATTTTCAAAAAATAACGAAGAGCTGGGGAAAAAAGACGTTCTCGGACAGCCTCCTAGGAGAAATTTATTTATATTACAATCAATCTGCAAACATCTGTCTGAGTTTACGCCGGCGAGCGCCGCGTTTCAACCAGGCGAGCAGACCGGCAAATATAACCAGCAGCGGCAGCCCCACCAGATTAGCCCCTTTAATCAAGCTGCGGCTTTCCGGGGAGATATCGATCAAAGGATTAAAACGCTGGGTTTTACTGCGCAAGACTGCCAGCTCCTGGCGATCATTAAGAAAATCGACCATATTCATCAGAAGCTGGGCATTGGGAGTGATTCCCCCCTCATCGACAATATTGTTACCCAGAATATCAGCCGAACCAACCACAATTATGCGTCCGGGCTTGCCTTTTTCAAGACGAACCCCGGAACTCTCAAGCCCGCCTTCCTCAACCAGGGAAGCAAGAGTTTTACTCTCTTCATCTACACCATCCTTAATATCTTCCTCTTCGAGGCTCACTGAAGTTTCGTCGGAAACTTTACTCTCTTGCAGTTTTTCCGGCAGCGGGCGACCGCTGAAGTAGCTCGTAAAAGAGCCTTCGAGAAGATAGGCCAGATCGTAACCGGCAAATTGATCGCTATTAGCTGGCGGCTGCATCATCGCCGGATTAAAGTCGATATTACCCTCCATCAACCAGGATTGATCGGAAGATGAAAAAAGCTTTTCAGCCTTGATCCCGGCCGCCGCAAGTTTCTCGACATCAACCGTGAGCGGTGCCGCTTTGATCATTACCAGACCTTTAATATTACTGATAAAAGGGTAATTTTTATTAATATTTCGGTTCTCGATCAAAGGCGCAAAGTAGAGGGCGCGTTCGCCCCCGCCCTGGGCCGGGGGGAGCTGCTGTTTAAAACACTCGGAATCCATAACATAAGCTTGGTCGACATTAACCCCATAATGGGCAATAAGCTTTTCGAGCCCGGTAGCCAGAGGTTCGTAACTCGGCCCCTGGCCCATCATCGCCATACTCTGAGACGGCATTTTCTCCTGAAAAGGGTCATAAAAAATCGCCAGATTATTGCCCTGAAGAAGAAATTGATCCAACTGGTAGAGCTCCCAATCGGTAAATTTTTCCGTTGGCCGGGCAATGATTAAAGTTCTGACCCCGGCAAGCCGAGTCAACTGCTTCAAGGTTACAGTATCCGGAACATACTCTTGTGCCAACAGACGCTGAAAGTTAGAAGCCGTTTCGGATTGCGGCTCTCCCGACACCGTCATCGCCGCCTGCAGAGGCAGAGTTCCATGACTCCCCAAATAAGCGATTTTTTCGTTAATACCAATAACATTCTCAATCGCAATATTGAGCATCACCTCAAGATCTTCAAGCGGAATTACCCCATATTGAGTCCCGAAAACCGGCATATTAACCGATGAAATCAGGTGCAGCGCCTGACGTTGACCGGAAAATGAGACCGAGATTCCGGCATAACCATGATCCCCAAGGATTGTCTGCCCCTGACGATTGGTAAACTCTTTCCACTTTAACTCCATGACCTGTTCATCAAGCGCTATTTTCTCCGCCACCTGAGCTTTGCTGGGGTCAAGAAAAGAGAATTCAATCTGATTGTAGAGCTGACCGTTGAGACGTTTAACCATTTCGCTGATCGACTCCGGCAGCATGTCAAGGTTTTCGAGGTTCATGTAGGGGCCGACAAGCTCCAAAGATGAAGAGAGAAAGAGATTAATCTTGATCTTTTCAGGCAAACCTAAAAGGCGGCTGATCTTATTATTCATCCGCTTGATCGTCGTCGTCAACTGATATTCAAGGCCCTCGGTTGTCGAAATCGCGGGCAGGGTTTCAACCAGGTCACCATGAATTATAGCCAGCCCCATATAGGCTTTCTGAAATTTAACTTCATCCTGTTCAATTGCTCGAATCTGAACCGGCTGAATGCCGTAACTTAAAGCCAGTTCCTGATTTGTGGCGGCAGTTTCGTCATCACCGGCCGGATTATAGAACTCATAGTTAAAATAGTTATTGCCAGCCAGAGCATACTCCTGCAAGAGGTCATGCACGTAACGTTCAACCCCGTTGTAGGGAGCCGGCAGATTGGCCGAAAAGAAGACTTTAAAAGTCAGAGGTTCGGAGAGAGTGGCAACCACCTCTTTACTCGCCGGGGAGAGTGAATAGACCCGGTTGGCGGTCAGATCAAACCGGGTAAAAAGATTGAGCCCGACCAAATTAATCAAAACAACCACGATGAGATAGAGCAGAACCTTACCATAACGGCCAAAAATTCCGCTTTTTTGCTTGCTGTTATCCGTCTTCACGGTAAAAACCTCCTATCTCTTCTCTCTAAGGACAAATGTAGTTGCGTAGAGAGCAATAAATATTATGCTTAAGAAATAGAGCAAATCCCGGGTATCGATAATTCCGCGAGAGATATTCTGAAAATGAGTTGTAGAGCCCAGATAGGCAAAGATGGCCAAAAGGCTCTCCGGGACAAAGAAGAGCATACGCTCAAAAATCGTCAACATAAAACAGATCGCCATCCCGATGATAAAAGCGACAATCTGGTTTTTGGTCAAGGATGAGGCCAAAAGACCGACCCCGGTATAGGCCCCGGCCAGGAGCAGCGCCCCGCAATAACCGCCAAATACCGGCCCCCAGTCAAGATCGCCAAGGGCGGCTGCACTCAAAGCGTAGGTGATCGTCGGCAACAGCATCAAGGCGATAAAAGTTAATGCCGCAAGAAATTTCCCGACCACAATCTGGCAAGGGGTAACCGGCAAAGTTGAGAGCAGTTCGAAAGAACCACTGTTCAGCTCTTCGGAAAAAAGACGCATCGTTACCGCCGGCACAATAAAAGCGAAGGTAATCGGTAACTGACTGAAAAAACTTCTCAACTCGGCCTGATTATAGAGAAAGAATGTGGAAAAGAAAAACCATCCTGAAAGCAGCAGAAATGTCGTAATCACAATATAGGCGATCGGAGAGAAGAAAAATCCTCTAAGCTCCTTTTTAAAAACCGTCAACGCACCACTCATAACTAATTCTCCCGTGTCAGCTGGGCAAAAACATTCTCCAGGGTTTCGGTCCGCCGATGAAAATCGAGCAGATCCCAACCCTGTTCGCGAATCACACGGTAGAGAGCGGGCCGAATATCTTTATCATCTTTACTGAAAATTTCCATTTTAACAAAACCCTCGCCAGCTCCCATAACCTCTTCAAGGCGCTCAATTCCGGCCACCCGTCCAAGCTCGGCGCTAACCCTTGACGCATCATCGTGTTGCAGCATTACATCAACCACGGCACCGCCGCCAAACTCCCGTACCAAATGATCGGTCGCCCCGTCGGCAACAATTTCTCCACGATTAATAATCACGACCCGATCACAGGTAGCCTCGGCTTCACTTAGAATATGGGTTGAAAAAACCACAGTTTTCTCTTTACCAATATCCTTAATCAGTTGCCGGATCTCAACAATCTGATTCGGATCAAGACCCGATGTCGGTTCATCAAGAACCAGAATCTCAGGATCCCCCATCATCGCATGAGCCAGGCCAACCCTCTGTTTATAACCTTTAGAGAGTTCATGAATCGCTTTATGAGCCACCTCCTTAAGCCCACAAAGCTTGACCAACTCTAAAATCCGCTCAACCTTAAGCCCGCCATCAAGCCCGCGCATAGCCGCGACATAAGCTAGATAGTCATAAACTAACATCTCACCATAAAGAGGCGCTGATTCGGGCAGATAACCGATCATATTCTTGATCGCCAGAGGATCATCAATCACATTATAGTCTTTAACTTTTATGGTTCCCGATGTCGGCTGGAGAAAACAGGTCAGAATCCGCATGGTCGTCGTTTTACCGGCCCCATTCGGGCCCAGCAGACCTAGAATCTCACCCTTGTTAATCGTGAAATCAAGCTCTTTAAGAGCCTGAAAATCACCATAAAACTTATTTAAACCCTGCACTTCAATCACGTTAAAAAACTCCTGATCTGTTTTTCAGTAAACCCTTAATTTCCACCAACCAAAAAAAGATGAATTTGCAAAAAACAACGGGATGGCTAAGTAAAAATTTCGATAGACAAGTAGTTGTGGTTTTCCAGGCGCGAGACCATACATGTAGTATGTCGAGTGTCTGGAAAACCACAACTACGCAGGATATCAGAACTTTTTACGACGCCATCAAGCAAAAAAATAGAGGTTTCCGCAATACTAACCGGAAACCTCGTAAACTACCACGATGCTCTCGCCGCAAACAACACAATAAACGGCCGGATTCTAACCTAAAAAAGATAAAAGTCAAGCCTCTTTCGATCAGGAAAAAATTAATTTTTCCTAACTCATCGAAAAAGGGTGTAAATATAAAAAGGCCACCATAGACGATGACCTCTCAGTTAGATAAATTTTATCGTCCGAAAATTAGTGCCTTACAGGTTGTTTTCTTGTTTTTTAACAAGAAAACAACCTGATAAGAGCACTTATTTGCAGGCCTTGCAGTGTTTTTTGGGTTGCGAGAGTAATTCCCGCATTAGCGTTTTTCACGTCTCAGTTCAACCTTAACCCGGATCCCGGAATTGGGACATTCCCAAACCATTACATCCTTATCCGGGAAAAGAGGAAAAGTACCATCAAACTGGAGAAGGGTTACCCACTGAAAAATATTGTGATAAAAATAGCCACAGAAATCACCACATTGATGAACACTCAGCTCAAATTCGTCACCTACTTTCATTCCAATTGAACAGGCCCCACCGACCTCAATAATCTTCGCTGTTACTTTATTGCCGATTGCTGGATAATTTACAGCCATGGTCATACCTCCTGATAAGTCAATGAAAATTTATGATCAACATAAAACTGATCCCTTCACCATAACATATTTATTCTATATACGTAACAACTTGAAACTATCGCTGATAAGGTATACTCAGGATAAATTGGTAAAAGTAAGATATTACCATTACCAATACAACAACCTAGAAACTCTAAACTCCATTCAGATCAGACCAAGACCAGAATATTAATGTT
>JAGGWR010000355.1 GCA_021163445.1 Candidatus Tharpella aukensis | reverse complement strand
TTTTCCGTCGTTCAGCTTTGACCTATGAAGCAGTAAGTCGAGGTAAAGCCTACTATATCGAAAAGCCCGGGTTGGGACAGCAGTACCGTAGCTCATACAAAGACAGTGATGGGCAATTTTTACTGGGCAGCAAACACTATACACTGACAATGCCTGTCAACCCACCGGCCAAGACTTTTTGGTCAGTCGTTGTTTACGATGTAAATACCCGAACACCTATTCTTAATCCTGATTGGCGCAGCGCCGTTAGTTCTCGTACCGGTGTAATCGCAGATAAAGACGGCTCAGTAACCATTCATTTTAGCTCTGAATTACCTGCTGGTGTCAATAAAAATAATTGGATCAAAACCAATAAAGGTGAGAGTTGGTTTGCTTATCTTCGCTTTTATGGACCAACAAAGACTTACTTTGATGAGTCTTACCCATTGCAGGATATTAAGCTAGTTAAATAGATTACTTTATATCAACTGTAAAGACTAAAACAAACCATCAAATGAAAGGAGAAACAATGAAAATGAGAAATTTTATAGTAGGAGTATTACTACTAAGTGTTATCCCATGCGTATCGTTTGCTACAGAAGTAAATACAGCCAAAGAGACCGCAAATGGTACGGTTATTACAACTGATAATTTTATCCATGCTGATTCAATCAGAGCTTATCTTAAAGAAATTGCCTTAGCAGGTAAGGTTAATACTATTAGACCATTAAGAGTAATGGCAAATACAGATAACCAAGATGTTATTAGAATGAATAGTGATACTCTATATTCAAGAGTTATTCTTGATGTTAAGGGCGGTGCTACTGTTACTACAAAAAAGTATGATGGTTATCAAAATATTATGGTTTTAGACCCAAACCATAGTGAAATTAAAACTTTAACGGGATACGGAACGGTTAAACTTGATGAAACAATGCTAACGGAAGGTCATCATGCTTATATCATTATCAGAACAGGTCTTTTAAGAGACCTTCCTGAAAAAGAAGCATTAGCAAAAGCACATAAAGCACAAGATAATATTGCTATTACTTACAACTCATCTGAGCCTTATGTCCCAGCTGTAAAATTTGATTTTGCAACACTTGACCAGGTTAAATATAAAATTCTTACAGATTTTGTAGAACATCCTAAAAAAGATACAGTTAAAAATGGATTTGGAACAGTAGAAACTAGAGATCCAGAATCAGCAAGAACAGTTGTAGCAGTTGGTTGGGGTGGGCTCTCTGGAACAAATGCTGTCTATTCTGCTTTTTTAGGTGCAGGAGAGAGACAATCTATGACCATAGATAAACCAAACCTGCATTTTGATAAAAAAGGCTTTTTCTCTATGACTATTTATAATGGTGATGGGTATATCGCTACGATGAACTACGCGCTGAATTCTGATGATATGGTTGAGAATAAAGATGGTACGATTACTCTAAACTTCATAGCTTCAGGTGAGCCAACAGATGGTCTTGAAAATGTTGTAAGAACACCTAGGGGTAAAAAATGGACAGGTATTATCAGGGCATATTACCCAAAAAGCAAAGATGAAACTTTTGTTTGGGCAGATGCTTGGACTGAAAAAATGGCGAAAGAGTTTAACAAATAAATTCCATACGCCCCTGGCTTTGCCGGGGGCGTATTTACTGAACTCGTTACAAGGAGATTTTATTGTGACTGACAAAGAGTGGATTCCCTCTGCCATTGAAAAAGTAACATAAGGACAAAGGATGAAATATTGTATCCAGATAATAACATTAATATTTGTAACCACAGCCTTGCTAACACCGCCTCTTATGGCTGAAGAAAATGATGATCTGGCCAAAAAACTTGCGAATCCATTAGCAGCTTTAATCAGTATGCCAATTCAGGCTAATTATGATGAAAATATTGGCCCGGATGATGATGGTTCAGTTTGGAAAATCAATATTCAGCCGGTTATTCCAGTATCCATAAATGATGAGTGGAATCTCATCTCACGTACCATAATCCCGATTATTGATCAGGACGATGTGCCAATCAAAGGATCTGGCGAGTCAGGACTTGGCGATATTCTCCAAAGTTTTTTCTTCTCACCGAAAGAACCTACCGATAGTGGCTGGATTTGGGGTGTTGGCCCGGCCTTGCTTATGGACACGGCTTCTAACGATGCCCTGGGTGGCGAGAAATGGGGCATTGGTCCGACCGCTGTAGCTCTTAAGCAAATAGGTCCATGGACCTATGGAATATTGGTCAACCATATTGAGTCATTTGCCGGAGATGACGACAGGCTAGATATCAGTGCAACCTACATACAACCATTTTTAAGCTATATAACGAAGACTAAAACAACAATTGGGCTCAATCTAGAATCAACCTACGACTGGGAAGGAGATGAGTGGTCTGTGCCCATCAATCTCACTGTAGCTCAAATGTTGAAAATTGGCAGTCAACTTATCCAGGTTAGTAGCGGCGTGCGCTATTGGGCCGATTCTCCAGATGGTGCCCCGGAAGGTTGGGGTGCAAGGTTGCAAATTACTTTTCTATTTCCTAAATGATAAGAAAATCTATGACCGAACCACCTTTTCATCAAAACAGTATGAAAATGGCACGTATGCAATCACTTTGAGCCCAAATTATCTTGGAACCCTAAATTTGGGGCACTTCCTACGGTCGCAGCATATACCTAGTATTTCGAGCATTATTTGAAAAAAATAACGACCGAAGGAAGTGCTGGCAATGCGAAGAGCTGGGGAGAAATGGCATTTTCGGGCAGCCTCCTATTATGGCATGCGAAACTCCACCCAAAGAACGGCGTAGCGAACCAATTCGGCGCCATGTTTGAGTTCGAGCTTCTCCTTGAGTCGTTCCCGATAGGTGCCGATGGTTTTGGCGCTGATATGGAGTTTTTCGGCAATTTCAGCGGCTGTCAGCCCCTTACCGATCAGGGTTAAAACCTCCAGCTCCCGGTTGGTCAGGCGATTTGTGGCCGAGATATCAGCGGAACCCAGTTTACCAGTCAATTTGCCAACCATCTTGTTCATAATTTTACTGCTAACGTAAATATTGCCGGCCAGAATATGACGTAAAGCCTCGATCACCGATTCGGAGGCTTCCTGTTTCATGATATAGCCCTTGGCCCCGGCCAGGATGCACCTTTCGGCATGAATTGCTTCGTCATGCATAGAGAGAACCAACATCGGGATTGGATTTTTACTTTTATCAACCTCCTTAATAAGATCAATGCCCTGGCTCTCTTTTAAGGAGAGATCGACAAGAATCAGATCCGGCCGCAAACGCTCTATCGCCGCAAGAGCGAAAGTGGTATTGTCGGCATTACCACAGACTTTAAGATCCTCTTCCTAATTTATCAGTTCGCTCATTCCCAAGCTGAAAATCGGGTGGTCTTCAACAATAAAAACCGTGCTTTTTATCGGTTTCAGCCGGTTGTTTTGCTCATATTTCATGACAATTACCTGTATGGGGTAAACTTAAGACAATTTTCACCCCTCTATCGGAGAGGTTGTGAACGGTCAAAGAGGCCCCGATCGAATCGGTTCTATACTTTAAAATACGCAGTCCCATACCTTTGGGGTTCGGCTTTTCCGGCAACCCCCGGCCATCGTCAACAATTTCAACAAGCAAATTCCCCGCTGTTGCCGCCAGGCGTATCGAGATATTACGGGCCGCTCCATGTTTGACCGCATTATGAACCGCTTCATGGACAATATAGTAGATATGGGTGGCAACGGTGTTATCTTCAAGCTGGATCGTCTGCTCACAGATAAAATTGCAGGCAACATTATAGATCTCGGCAATATTTTCCGCCATTTCTGCCAGCGAAATCTCAAGGCCGCGTGCTGCGTGTTCAACCGGCATCAAACCTCGGGCCAGATTTCTGGTCTTTCCGATAGCTTCTCTGATGAAGCCTCTTATTTTTTCCGCCGAGGCGGTTTCTGGAGCTTGCTCCTTATCGAGTTTATCCTGCAGGACTTTGGTGAGAACTTCAATGCCGATAAGATGGGGGCATAGGTCATCATGGAGAATCCGGCCAAACCTCTGTTTCTCCCGCTCGCTAATATTTAAGAGCTCTCTTTCTAAACGCCGACGCTCGCCAATCTCTAATTGCAGATTGTTGTGATAGGCTTCGAGTTTCTCCATAAAAATGTTAAAATGGCGGGCCAGGTGACCAATTTCGTCATTGGGAGCCTGGAACATGCGAACCGAGAGATCACCGGCGGTGGCGGCCGTGAGACGAGCGATGAGTTCGCGCATAGGCCGAGTGATCGAGGAGCTGATCAACAAGGTAAGCGGTAGAATCAACAACAAAGTCACAGAAACTGCGGCAATGATGATGGTTTTCACTTTCCGAAGCGGAGCATAGATCTCATCCATATAGCTGGATGAGGCGACGATCCAGTCATATTCGGGAATATAGTTGAAAATTACCAGTTTTTCGCGAAAATTATCTTCACCGGGATTTTTCCAGGAGTAGATGATCTTGCCGTTTTTGCGTTTGCAGAGATCCTGGATAAAAAGCTGTCCCTCACTATCGACCACATCAAAAACGTTGCCTTTAAGAATCGGGTGGACAACCACATTACCGAGACTGTCAAGAACAAATGAGTAGCCCGATTTACCGAAGCGCATAGCCAGAATACTCTCTCGAAAATCAGAGACTTTGACCAATTCTTTAAATTCATCGCGATAGGCAGTGACCGAGATAATCCAGTCCCAGGGGGCGAAATAGCTCATATAGAGGGCTTTTGATTTTTCTTCAGCCTCGCCCGGATTGCGCCAGCCGTATTCGAGGTAGCCCTCTTTGCGTTTGATCTGCTCGACCACAAAACCGATCGTCGAAAAATCACGTCCGGCAACCGCTGCGTGAGGATGAACTACTGCAATACCGGCACTGTTGACACAGTAGAGATAGCCGGTTTTGCCGATTGTCTGGCTGAAAAAAATCTGCGCCGCCTGTTCCTGAGCAGCGCTCTCGCTAAGCTCGCCGGAGAGTTGCTTGGCATGAATATATTTGACTATCTCAAGATTTTTTTCGGCCGCAGAACGTAAATAGTTTTTAATCGATACCGACACCGTGGTGCGCACCATATTGAGAATGGCAGCGGTTGAATTTTGCAACTCGCGCTCGATATTGGTTTCGACCGTAGTCCGCATCAGAGAGTAGATGATAAAGCTGCAAAGCAGGATGGAGAGGATAAAAATGGCCGAATAGCCACCAAAGAGTTTGGCACGAATATTGAGATTGCGGAAAAATTTTATTAAATGGTGCATAGAAACAACTCATTTAATCACTTTAGCGCCGACTCCGATAGCAGACCAGCGCGATTTAAACGCTCAACCACGGTTTTGACAAAACCTTTGATCAATTCTCCAGAGGGACGGTCGGTAGTAGTTTTTGAGGAGAATGACATCACTAACTCTCGAGTTTCAGCACTGTAAAGCTTGGTCTCAATCCCGTAAACTGCAGTCGTTCGAGTCCGGGAACCGGGCGGACAAGGAGAGAGTGAATGCCTCTCGCTCTGACGATAGTCACTGTCCCAACGGCTATTACAGGAACCTTTGGCCACAATCTGGTTCACATCGACCTTATCAACCAATCGAGAAATCAACACCCCATCAAAAGCGTGCTCTCCGACAGCTGTGGTAATCGCCTCAACCGAAGCCCGGCTGCCGGAAGGAAGCACGATATGACTGGGGCTGGCTGAAACCCCTCGCTTGCGTAGGTAACGAGCCAACTGAACTTCACTCATGTGGCTGACCTCTCCATCAAGAAAACTGCTGACTACCAGAATGTTCACAAAAGGCTTGCCCTTATAATTTTCATCCTGCCAAACCCCGGTCACCTTGGTTGACGAACAGGCCATCAGCAAAAAACCGCTAACCAGCAATAAAAAAAAGATTTTCTTCATTATTTTCACTCCATTTTAAAATTTGATGGCGTCGTAAAAAGTTCCGATATCCTGCGTTGTTGTGGTTTCCCAGACACTCGACATACTACATGTATGGTCTCACGCCTGGGAAACCACAACATCTTGTCTATCGAAATTTTTACTTAGCCATCCTGTGACTTCTTGCGAGTTTATCAAATTTGACTATATAATTTCTCATTCTTCAGCCCCATTTGCGGGTGACTCAGTTTTATGGCTGGCCAAATATTTGATAATCTGGCTCGGTTTAAGTTTACGACTCGCCGGACCGGTGCGGATAAAGAACTCCTCCGCCTCCCCCTTTTTGAGAAAAGCCGGAATCTCGGAGAGTTGACAACGAATCTCGACAATTTTCCGGTCACCGATTTCGACAATAGCAAAATGGATAAAACGAGAAAACTCTAATCCGATATGAGTGCTGACCAGACTATCGATATGGCGCAAACATTTATCGTCGTTGACAAAATTATCGCGTTCCAGACCGGCCACCGTACCATCATCCTCAACCCCGATCAACAAAACCCCGCCTTCGGTATTAAGAAAACCGACAACCCCCTTCAACCAAGCGATCTCAATCTCTTTACCGGCACGATTTTCACGTAAATTCCAACGCACGGTCGATTTAAATTCCAGACGCTCACTCTCACCCGCCTTAATGAGTTCATGAATCCGTTGTCCCGGATCATCCAGAGCCGCCTCCCGCTGCAACTCATCTTCAATCAGGCGGCTGCTTTCACGACGCAACACTTCAAGCGAATGCAGGTATCGACGAACAAAAAAGAAGGAGAGAAAAAAAAGTAAACCACCAACCACAAGGATGATCAATGGGATGCGGAAAAATGCTACAGGATAGTCGGCGACCTCCAGGATATCTTTTTCCGGGAGCGCCACCGCAAGCCACAAATGACGATCACCCATGGGCAAAGCCGTGAAACCGGCCCACCAGGGTTTACCTTGTACTCGAAAAGAAAAAATCTGCTCAGGCTGCTCAGGTGAGCGCTGCCACTTGGCCAGCGCCGGTTTAAGAGC
>JAGGWR010000246.1 GCA_021163445.1 Candidatus Tharpella aukensis | reverse complement strand
GGCATGATCGCTCCGAAAACCTTAACCGGCCGCCAGCAGTTCTACATCGATCACTCCTACTTCCTGGCGTCCCACAATGAACTGCCGATCTACCAGGAACCGGAATATGATCTGCTGCCGGACGGCAAAACCCCGGCTCCACTAAAATTCAACTCCCCCCACGGCCGTTGGGGTACGCATTCTACTTTCAGGGATGTCGATGTCCTGCTGCGCCTGCAGCGGGGTGAAGTAATCATCATGATGGGAACTGAAGATGCCGGTACGCGGGGTATTGTCGACGGCGACGTGGTTTCGGTTTTCAACCAGTACGGCAGGATGGTCTGTAAGGTGAAGGTTTCCCCCGGCATTCGTGACGGCGAAGTCAGGGTTGAAAACGGCGGCGAGATGTTCAACTGCCGCGAAGGGTGGTTTAACCTGATCACCCCGATTCGCCCGAAACCGACCAGCACAACTTACAACGATAACATTCAAATTTCAGATTATCAAATCAAAGCCGGCCACCAATTCCGGTGGCCGGTTTCCCCCGACTCGCCCGACCTTGTCCTCGCCCCTCCATCTCCGATCTTTCCAATGAAAATCACATATGAACCTTGACATATCATTTATTACGTATATACTATGCGTAGACTTTAAAGAAGGAGATTTGCCATGAAAACTGCAACTGTTGGAGATATCCAGAAAAATTTTGCAAAAGTACTCAATGGCATTAATAATGGTCAAGAGGTACTCATTACCAAAAGAGGAAAACCAGTAGCCAGAATAGTCGCATTAGCCCCTCAACAAGAGATTGAATGGCCTGATTTCTACAGTGAAGCGCTAGACCTTAAAGGAAAATCGTTAAGTGAAATAGTGATTGAAGACAGGGCAGAGAGGTTCTAAATGCTCTACATAGATACAAGCGTCATAGTTAAACTCTATATTAAAGAAGAACATTCTTTAGCTGTGTCGAACTGGCTTAAGAAGAACAATGAAGCCATTCCGTTAACTGCTTTTCATGAATTGGAGTTCAACAATGCTATTAATCTGAAGGAATTCAGGGGCGAGATTACAGCCGATGAGATACGTCAAATTATAACAAAATTTGACGAGCATAAAAACATTGGAGTTTTTTATCGTCCTCAAATAAACTGGACTGACACATTTAAATATGCGGTTGATTTATCGAAAAAATATACCGGTAAAATGGGTTCAAGATCCCTGGACATTCTACATGTGGCCTCAGCATTATTAATTAAAACCGACAGGTTTTTTACTTTAGATGAGAGACAATCCAAGTTAGCGGCTCTATCTGGAATGGAAAACATAGGCATAAGAGCTGAATAGCTACACCAAATCAAGCAAGGAAAAAAGGTTATGATCATTGTCTTTTATCGATAGATTTTTCCAGATAAGCGCCCAGCAGAGTACGGTCGGCCGGGAGATAGTTGCCGGTCTCACTACTTTTATCACTTTAGCCTATATTGTCATTGTCAACCCGGCAATTTTAAGTGCCGCCGGGATTCCCAAAGGCCCTTCGACCACGGCAACCATCTTAAGCGCAGTTTTCGGCACGTTGGTTATGGGGCTTTACGCCAAGCGACCTTTTGCCGTTGCCCCCTACATGGGCGAAAATGCTTTCATCGCTTTTACAGTGGTCAAGGTTATGGGATATACTTGGCAGACGGCTTTGGGGGCGGTTTTCATCGGCGGCGTTCTTTTTGTTATTCTCACCCTCTCCGGTACCCGGGGATGGCTGGCCAAGGCCATTCCCAGCTCCTTAAAATATGCTTTTGGCGCCGGTATCGGACTTTTTCTAACCTTGATTGGACTGGTTGACACCGGCATCGTCACCCTCGGCATTCCGGGCGCCCCGGTAAAAGTCGGAATCCTCACCCAACCCTCCGTCGGCTTGGCCATCGCCGGATTTCTCGCCATCGCCATGATGCTCAACAAAAAAATCCCCGGCGGCATGTTGCTCGGAATTCTTGGTACTGCAACTCTGGGCTGGATTTTAGGGGTTTCACCCGCACCCAAAGAGATCTTCAGCGCTCCGGCACCATTAACCGATATCTGGTTCAAAATTGATTTTAAAGGGGCTCTGACTTGGGGCTTTTTCTCGGTTATCCTGACTGTTTTTATTATGGATTTTGTCGATACCATGGCCGCCCTAATCGGTCTCGGAGCCCGCGCCAACCTCCTCGATAAAGATGGCAACCTGCCGGACATTGATAAACCGATGCTCGCCGATGCCCTGGCCACCGTCGTCGGAGCCCTTCTCGGAACCACAACCACCGGCACCTACATTGAATCCGCCGCCGGAATTGAAGCCGGAGGCCGCACCGGTTTAACCGCAGTGGTCACGGCGGCAGCCCTCCTTTTATGCCTCTTTTTTGCTCCCATTCTAACCGCAGTTCCAGCTTATGCCTACGGTCCCGCCTTAATCATTGTCGGCGGCATGATGTTGAGTCTGATTGGCAAAATTGATTTTGGCGATTACTGCGAATGGATTCCCGCTTTTATCACGATTGTATTGATGTCGTTTACATATAATCTCGGTATCGGCATCACGGCCGGTTTCATCATCTACCCAATCATGAAAATCGGTTCCGGTGACGCCCGTAAAATCCACCCCGGCATGTGGTTGCTGGCGGCAGTTTCTCTGCTCTTCTATATTTTTTACCCTTACCATTAACTTCATAAATCAAGCTGCCGGGAGTTCGACGGTTACACTAAGACCTGAAGGCGCAACGTTGCGAGCTCGGACTTTACCGTGGCAAGCTTCGATACAGGTTTTGACAATGGCGAGGCCGAGGCCGCTGCCGCCGGTTCTGCGATTTCGGTCGGACTCAAGACGATAGAAGGGCTCAAAGATACGTTCGAGTTCTGGTTCCGACACACCGGGGCCATAATCCCGAACCTCAAGAACCACCACTGTGCCCTGCTGGCTGGAACTGATCTCAACCATAGTTTCGGATTCACCATAACGCAGCGCGTTGCGCAACAGGTTGACCAAAGCCCTAAGCAATAACTCGGCATTAGCCTTAACCACTAAGTCAGGTTCAAGAACCAGTTTAAAACAATCTTCGGCCCATTTTTCCCGAACCATAATTCGGTTAACAATCTCGGTAACCGGGATTGAGGTAAGAGTCACCGCCTCAGGGCGCAGTTCAGCCCGGGAAAAAGCCAGAACTTCATCAACCAGCTCGGCAATCTTTTCAGCCTCCCCCTCGACATCGGCAAAACCCTCCTGCTGTTCATCATTGATACTCTTTTCCATAACTGCCAAACCCATACGCAACCGGGCCAGTGGAGCGCAAAGTTCGTGGGCGACATCACTTAAAAACCGTTTCTGACCAGTAATAAATCCATCAAGACGCATCGCCATATGGTTAATCGAACGCCCCAAACAACCTATTTCATCGACCCTTTTCTCATCCAGCTGAACTTTTAGGCAGCCTTGAGCAATCTCTTCGGTTACCCGATTCATCTCGCGCAAAGGCCGGGTAATATGACGCACCATAGGCCACCACCAAAGTAGCGAGAAAAAAACAATCAACAACGCCGCAGCAATCCAGGGCAAAGGGCTGGGATAGAGGGCTGATGCAAAAAGAGAATCGGTAGCAGCCAGCAAAATTGCCGGGACAAAACCGCTGCCTTCTTTATTGAGAATCGGCACCGGCACTCCGAGCCAATAACGGGTTGGATTCCAACTACGCTCCCGAAAAAATCGTCGCCCCGGAAGCCGAGGAGGTGCTTCCGAATCGAGCCGAGAATCTTGCTTTGCCTGACCTTGACGCCCCCCTCGACCCTTACGCCAACCCCGTAAAGGATAGACTCCCCATTTGCGCGACCAGGATTTCATTTTTATTAACACTCTTGGCGGCAGTTCCTCAAAGCTACCCGCCAATTTATAGCCGTCCGGCGTAAAAAGTGAAAGCTCCACGGCAAAAGCCTGACCATAACGGGCCAGCAACTCATCCCACTGCGAGCGCGGCATCCGGGTCAACTCATGCCGGATAAGATGACGTAATGAAGCGGTCTCCTTCTCCGCATGCAAGCGTAAAAATGAGTCCGGCGGCACGTAAAACTGAATCTGGAAAAAGAGGATCAGAATAAGACCCAAAAAGATGAGGTTGAGAAAAAACCAGCTTAAAAGCTTAATAAAGATTGATCGTCTAAAAAACAAAACT
>JAGGWR010000178.1 GCA_021163445.1 Candidatus Tharpella aukensis | reverse complement strand
TCAAGATCAAGCTCAACAATGTCGAGTTCCACCAGAACCGGCACCAACAACTGCCGCAAAGTCTCTAACTCAAGCTTCTCGCTCTTTTGTCGATCACTAATATAAAAAGACATCAGTCCGCCTTACTATCATATCGTTCATAGGCTGTAATTATTTTTTGCACCAGAGGATGGCGAACGACATCAATCGCACTCAAATGGCAAAAACCGATCCCTTTGACCCCTTGAAGAATCTTTTGCACCGTAACCAGACCCGACTCACAGTCTCCCGGCAGATCGGTTTGGGTCACATCGCCGGTGACCACCGCTTGAGAATCAGAGCCAAGGCGGGTCAAAAACATCTTCATCTGTTCGTTGGTCGTATTCTGGGCCTCATCAAGAATCACAAAAGAGTCGTTTAAAGTACGCCCGCGCATAAAAGCCAGCGGGGCCACCTCGATAATGCCTTTATCCAACATTTCCCGAGTCTTGTCAATCGAGATAAGGTCATGCAGAGCATCATAGAGAGGGCGTAGATAAGGATCAATCTTCTCCTGAAGATCTCCGGGCAGAAAACCTAAACGTTCGCCGGCTTCAACTGCGGGCCTGGTCAAAACAATCCGCTCAACTTTATGCTCATGCAGGGCCGCAATCGCCATAGCCATCGCTAAGTAGGTTTTCCCAGTACCGGCCGGGCCATCAGCAAAAACGATATCATGGCGTCTGATGGCATCAATATAGAACTTCTGCCCCCGACTCTTGGGAGAGATAAAACGACGACGCCCTCCCTGGCCGCGAATATAGACTTTATCAAGAAAAATATCTTTTAAAACGGCTCCGGCATCAGCCGATTTTATGCGCCAGGCGTAATCGATATCGGCAGCATACAAAGGATAACCGCCCGCCGCCAGATCGTAGAGTTCCTGCAATACATTAAGTGTCAGCTCCGCTTTTAGAGGGTCACCTTCAACCATAACCGTGGTGCCCCGAGTATTGATCGTCACTCCGGCACTATCGGAAAGCTGCTGCAGATATTCACCACCCTCACCAAAGAGAAGCTGCACCACCGCCGCATCAGCAAAATTCAATCTATACATTAACACCCAACCTTAAGGAGTGTGGCAATAACCAACTTTTGCTCCTCCTCGACCAGAAAAGGGTGCATCGGCAGGGAGAAAATCTCGGACGCAATTTTTTCGGCTACCGGAAAATCGCCAGCCCGGTAACCGAGATCGGCAAATGCGGGCTGCAGATGCAGAGGTACGGGATAGTGAATCGCCACTGGAATCCCGGCCGCCTGGAGAGCGGCGACAACCTGTTCACGCCGCTGTGAACGCAGCGAATATTGGGCAAAAACCGAAATACAACCATTCTCGACCTGAGGTGTAACAAAAGAATCACTTAAAGCCTCGCTATACACGGCTGCAACCTGAATCCGACGACTTATCTCACCCTGAAAATGGGGTAATTTTGCCAACAAAATGGCGGCCTGCAACGTATCCAGCCGACTGTTACAACCGATCATCTCATGGTAATAACGCTTTCTTTGACCATGATTGCGCAGACAACAAAGTTTTTCGGTGATCTCCACGTCGTCCGTAAACAACATGCCGCCATCACCATAACAACCCAGAGGTTTGGCGGGAAAGAAAGAGGTCGCCGCAAGATCACCAAAACTGCCGCAACTCCGCCCCAGGCGGGCCGCGCCCAACGATTGAGCCGCATCTTCGATAAGTTTCAGACCATGTTTTTCCGCCAATTTTTCAAGCTCTTGATAAGCTGCCGGGTGACCGTAGAGATCGACCGCAATAATAGCTTTGGTCGACTCGGTAATTGCGGCTTCCAACAGAGCCGGGTCAAGATTATAGGTGCGCTCCTTAATATCAACAAAAACCGGCCGCGCTCCGGCCAGAACAATAGTCTCTGCGGTAGCGATAAAGGTGAAAGGGGTAGTAATCACCTCATCACCGGGGCCAACGCCTGAGACCATCAAAGCCAACTGCAGGGCATCGGTTCCCGAGGCGCAGGCGATCGCATGTTTGACGCCGACAAAATCGGCCAAAGCCTCTTCAAGTTCCTCCACCTGAGGACCATTAATAAACTGAGCTGAGGTGGTCACCTCTTTGATGGCGGCATCAATCTCCACCTGATAAGCGCGATATTGCGCCTTAAGATCAACAAATTGCATTAATTTCTCCTTTTTGTAATTCGGCCAGAAAGGTTGTCATCTGCTCCGCAACTTTTGCAACCTGAGGCAGAACTGTTTGATAGTTACTCTCGTATTCTGTGATTAGATTATCATCGCCGATATCGGTAACACCTCGCAAAACCAGGGCCGGAATCCCCATTCTACGTGCCACCCGAACGATTGAAGCCCCCTCCCAGTCGGCGGCAATGGCTTGGTGCCGGGTAAAGAGAGATTCTCTGATCTCGACAGTATCAGCATTACGATCAGCGGAAGCCAGCGGCCCGACTTTAAGCCCAGAGAAACGGCGGCTCAATTCGGATAGCAGAGCGGCATCACAATCGGTGGTCGGCACGGCTTTGTGTTCGCTCGTAAAATCGTATTCAATCACCTGAGACGCTAACACTAAGTCACCGACGACAAGTTCAGGGTCAAGGGCTCCGCAAGAGCCGAAATTTAAAACCAGATCCGCCTGAAAACGGTCGATCAACATCTGAGTGGTAGCCGCCGCCATAACCTTACCGAGACCGGAGGTCGTGGCAACAATCTCTTTACCCGCAAAGCTGCGCCGGTAAAAGTTACGCCCGACAATCTTCTCCAGTCGCCAGTTACCGATAGCCAGCAAAGGTTGTAATTCATGCCGTAGAGCCGTAATTAGAGCAATCTGTGAAAACATCAATAAAACCTCAACCAGCGAAGCAGGAATCAAATAGGTTGTCAATTTGTAACGTAACTAAGGACAAGGCACAAAGTTTTTTTGGTTTTTACTTTGCGCCTTCTGCCTCTGTGCCTTTGAGCCTCATATATCTATAACAACATTTATCCAACCAGTGGCCCAATTCCTGATTGTCGGCCGGGGCCCGGCCGAACGTGTCCTGCCAGAGGTATTGGTCTTCCATACAGAAATAGATAAATACATTCGGGGCATAACGTCTGATTTCGGTCACCAGAAAACGGTAGAGCCGACGCCGGATAGTACTAAAATAGCGCTGTTTACCATCCAAGCCGCGAATAAATTCACCGGCAGTAATATTAGTCTGCGGATGGTTCTCTTTGAGTACATCTTTAACTTGGGGCATAAAACGAAAAGCGCCAATCGAGATCCAGATAATATCATCCCCTTTAAGATGAGCGAAGATAGAAGCTACGGTCTGCCGGTACTCATCCTCCCAACCAGGAAAATCGAGCAGCGGATCAAAGTGGAGCCCGATCCGATAACCCCGCTGCCGACACAAAGCAGCCGCCGTCAAGCGCTCCTCAATTGCGGCCGCATGGCCCTCCTCTTTGGCACATATCCGGGGCGCATTGAGACTCCAGGAGACAATCGTCTCGCCGATCTCGCCGGGATAATCGAGGAGTGCTGAAATCGCCACACTCTTGGTTTTCAACTCAAGCACGGCATTTTGGCAACGCCCAAAATAATCGAGCAACAGGGTCGCCAGCCCGGTCAGAGGATCCATGAAAAGGCTATCGGTAAACTCTCCCGTACCAATACGGTAAAAGGTTCCCGGCCGCGCAAGTTCACGGTCAAGTTCGGCAAAAGCATCATCAAGATTAACAAACTGGGTAATAAAAGGATTGTTGAGATATCCTTGAAGAACACAATAACTGCAACCGATATTACAACCCAAACCAAGATGCAAAATCTGGTAGAGACAACAGCGATAGGTCTCAGCGGTACCCGGACAAGCCTTTAAAAAACGACCGCGATGCCGGGCCAGAAACAATGTTGTCAGAGGGCTGAACTCTTGGCTCAAACGAACCAGGTCGGCACTAGTCGGGCGCTTAACGACAACAACTTCAGCGTTAGGCAAACGGCCAACAATCGACTCGACCAGAGGATAATCGGAAGCCTCATCTTCAACCAGCACTGTCGTCGGTCGAAAAAGAGAACGAGAATATTTAGCAGGAGGTAAACTAACTACGGCGGCAGAGTTCATCTATATCCTCCAGAGCCACCGCATTAAGCTGAGCGCAGATTTCTTCCCACTCTTTTGAGTCGGTAAACGTAAAATTTAAACGATAATCTCCCCCTTCAAAATCGGGCGGCGGATCGAGACGGAAAGGCTTAAGCCAGGGGAATTTCTCCTGACGCGCCACAAATTCAAGATGGGCCGCAGTCAACTGGGGATAAAGCCGGGCTTTGAGCTGGCGGCGCAACAATTCGACATCGATATTGCCGGCCTCATCCAAAGCGGCCTGCCGGACGTCGGCCAGAAGTTCAAACGGTGAAATTTGGTCACGACGGGCGAGATCGTCAAGACGACCGACCACCTCACGCAATTTATTACGCCGTAAACCGGATTCTGTAACCAAGTCGATCAACGCGCTTCTCTCGTCGGCTGACCACTCTTTGATCAAATCAACCGTCTCCGCATCGACACTGCCCGCCGCCAGCAGATCACGCAGTTCTTGAGAAAAACCGGAAATTGCCTGACAACGCCCGCGAAAACGCGGCCGCAAAGGTATTTTCAAGGCTGGCATGATCTTTTTTTCAACTTCATCTAGAGTAAAAATCTTTAAGGCCGCACAATAAATATCCGCCGTTTCAACCAGATTAAATTCACGAATCGCTAAATTCTCCCAAAGCGCCCGCCGAAAAAGTTCCTGCAGGCTGATGTTTTTAGCGAGATTGACTAAAATTTCATCTTCACCGGATTCATCAGCTAACTTCCTGAGCACCTCAAGCCGCCGCCAGCCACAAACAATCCGGAAACCGTTCTTCCCGGCCACCAACAGTGGAGGTTGCAAGAGGCCAGCTGTCGCAATCGATTTTTCCAAACGAGCGGGCAGGGCTCCATAAGAAAAAGGAAAAGTCCGATCCGCAAAATCGATATCGGCCAGAAAGCAATGATCTGTTCTTACGTTATTCATAGTTGATTAAACCCAAACTTTCTGACTTGAGCTAACTCCTTGATATTTAAAATAAAAGAAACGTGAAGACTGTTTGCATTGCGGTTTTTCTCTGCGTCTTTGCGTCTTTGCGGGAAAACGCTTTTTGTCTCTCGCAGAGACGCAAAGACGCAGAGAAAGGCAAAATAAAATCAATCCCCGAAGTAATACAATTAAAGCTGCAAAATCAGACTGTTACAACAAATCAGAAAGTTGTGTAGATTATTAAATCTTCTGGCTGTAACATTGACCGTTTTCGAGTATCGTATCGACCAGCCAATGGTCATCGTCATGTTCCGGGTAGTCGATATTGTAATGCAGACCTCGACTCTCCTTACGATAGAGAGCTGAAGTTATAATCAAGTCAGCAACTACGGCAATATTACGAAGTTCCAGGAGATCGACCGAAAGGGCCTGATCCCAATAGAACTCGTGCAGTTCATGAACCAGCGAATCGATACGCCGCTTGGCTCTTAAGAGACGTTTATGAGAGCGCACGATACCAACATAGTTCCACATGAAACGGCGAATCTCATCCCAGTTCTGAGTGATCACCACCTTCTCGTCGGGATCATTTTTATGAGTATAGTGCCACTCTGGAAATTTAGGCAGATTCAAAGATTTTTGCGAACGTTCTTTTTTGATATCAGCGGCCGCCAGAGAACTATAAACCACAGCCTCCAAAAGCGAGTTACTGGCCAGACGGTTGGCCCCATGCAAACCGGTACAGGCAACCTCGCCGGAGGCATAAAGACCCGGCAACGAGGTACGCCCCCGCTGATCAACCTGCACTCCACCGCAAAGATAGTGAGCTGCCGGAACCACCGGAATCGGTTCTTTAGTTATATCGATCCCGAGTTTAAGACAGGTGGAATAGATCAAGGGAAAACGTTCCCGAATGAAAGCCGCCGGTTTAAAACTGATATCTAAGAAGACACAATCGTCGCCGCCCGCTTTCATCTCAAAATCGATCGCCCGAGCGACAATATCCCGAGGTGCCAGCTCTTTACGTTCATCATAGATGGCCATAAAAGGAAAACCGTTCTTCAATTTCAAAATCGCCCCTTCCCCGCGTACCGCTTCAGAGATAAGAAAATTCTTCACTGAAGGATGATAGAGACAGGTTGGATGAAACTGAAAAAACTCCATATTGGCGATCTTGGCCCCGGCCCGCTGGGCCATGGCCACTCCGTCCCCGGTCGCAATATCGGGATTGGTCGCATAAAGATAGACCTTGCCCGCCCCGCCGCTAGCCAACAGAGTCGATCCAGCAACAAAAGCATGAACCCGGCCAGTGATCCGCTCAAGCGCATAGGTTCCCCAACAGTAATCATCTTTACGAGCGGCTCCAAGCCATTTGTGCGCCGTCAGCAGATCGATGGCGGCCATATTTTCCCAGAGAACAATATTTTCATGCTCCCGACAGCGGGCCACCAACACCTCTTCAATTTCACGACCGGTCCAGTCCGCAGCATGGAAAATCCGCCGACAGGAGTGCCCCCCTTCACGAGCCAGATCATAACCGGTCGCAGAATCGGGATTTCGACTAAAAGAGACCCCCATAGAGATCAGCTCTTTAAGGCAGTCCGGCCCCTTTCTGATCACCAGATCAACCACCTCACGATGGCCGAGCTCGACTCCGGCCCGCATCGTGTCTTCAACGTGACCAGCAAAAGAGTCTGCGGCATCAAGCACAGCCGCAATGCCGCCTTGAGCCAGGTTGGTATTAGTATCGGTCTCCTTCTTTTTGGTAATAATATGGACAACCCCGGAATCAGCCATTTGCAGAGCAAAAAAGAGTCCGGCAATACCACTGCCCAAAACCAAAAAATCGCTTTCGTGAAAAGTAGTCATAGTCATAATCAGTGATATAGCATAAAAATTGCCGACGTGAAAGCAGTAACCTTATGGCCTGCACACAAAAATAGCTATTGACTGTTACTCACTATTATGCTTTGTAGCAAATAGTGCCTGACCAAACATCCTAATGCGGGCTTTGCCCACAACCCAATCAAAGAGCTAAAATTAGAGTTAAGATCGCTTCGCCCACTGGTTCGAGGGAGACAAACTTTTATGGAATGTAAACAAAACATCAACCTTGAAAGCTGCAACTGCAGTTATGAACCCTGTTCGCGTAAAGGCATCTGCTGTGACTGCCTGCGCTACCACCTGAAAAACCGCGAGCTTCCCGGCTGCTGTTTTTCCAATGATGCAGAAAAGACGTATGATCGCTCTTTTGCCCATTTTGCCCGCCTGGTTCTGGAAAACCGGCTGTAAATCGTCAAACATTGAATTTCCTCTTCTATTTTTTCATTCTTATCTCGTTTCTGGTTGCCAGCTGGCGCCAGCTCACCTGGGTTCCCGTTACCGGGGTTCCGGAACCATTAACGGCACTGACTGCAACCATTGTCAATACGGCCGGGGATGCGGTACAACTCGCTATCGGTCTGGTCGGGGTCATGGCCCTCTTTCTCGGCCTCATGAAAGTCGCCGAAGAGGGCGGCCTTTTAAAACTTGCGGCTCGCGGAATTCGCCCCCTGCTGATTCGTCTTTTCCCCGAAGTTCCGGCCGATCATCCGGCCATGGGGGCCATGGTTATGAATATGGCCGCTAATCTGCTGGGCCTCGGTAATGCAGCCACACCTTTCGGCATCAAAGCGATGCAGGAGCTTGAAACTTTAAACCCAGAACCGGGTACGGCGACCGATGCGATGGCTCTATTTTTGGCGATCAACACCTCCAGCATCACGTTACTGCCCACCGGAGTTATCGCCTTAAGGGCGGCGGCGGGTTCGACTAATGCGGCAGGCATCCTCCCGACCACCCTCTGTGCCACCATTTTTTCAACAGCTACGGCCATTATCGCGGCCAAACTTCTGGCCCGAGTCTGGAAACGAAAAAAGTCCCTTAAACAGCCGAAAAAACTTTGCCCAAAAGAGAAAAACAGCACAATTTTACCTGCGCAACCTAACGACGATCTCTCATGGGGAAAATCATTGGCAGTAATCGGCACGCTTATCGCCTTAATCCCCCTTATGGTTATCTACGGACAATCTCTTTCAGGCTGGATTGTTCCCGGCCTGATGGTCTTGATGCTGACTTTCGGCATCTGTCGCGGGGTTCCGGTCTACGAAGCTTTTGTCAACGGAGCGCGCGACGGTTTTCAAGTAGCGATCAAGATTATTCCCTACCTGGTGGCGATAATGGTCGCCATAGGTATGTTGCGCGGCAGCGGGGTTATGGAGATCGTAACCAGTAGCATCGGCAATTTCACAGCTGCTCTGGGAATGCCCGCCGAAGCCCTGCCGATGGCGATTTTACGCCCCTTGTCGGGCTCCGGGGCCTATGGTATTTTAGCCGCAACCATCAACAACCCGGCGATCGGCCCGGACAGCTACACCGGTTATCTGGTCTCGACCCTGCAAGGTTCTACCGAAACCACCTTTTATGTTATGGCCGTCTATTTCGGAGCTGTGCAGATTAAAAAAGTACGCCACACGCTGGCCGCCGGTCTCTTGGCCGATCTCGCCGGAGTCATCGGCGCAATTGTCGCCTGCAAGGTTTTTTTAACTTTTTAAGAGAATAACGCCTAATTATGCCTATCTGGTTCTGGACATTCATGTTGTACGTTTTTGCCATTCACTTTCTAGTTTTTACCTGGCTTGCGGTGAAGCGCAAACGACTCGCCTCAGCTTTAGCGGCTGGTGCTTTTTTCCTCCTCTTTCTGGCAATTGGCGTCCGTCTCCGGCTGCCGGAAAGTTATCTCATGGGAATTCATAGCTATTGGTTTTTGAGAATTCCGGCTTGGGGACTAGCCGTAGCTGGACTTTCACTGGGCTGGCGGCAACGTAAAAATAAAGAAAAGGCATAAAAAGAATGAAAGATTTTCAGCATATCGTCTTTTTTACCGGGGCCGGGCTCTCGGTCGAAAGTGGAATTCCGACCTACAGGGGGCAAGGCGGGGTTTGGGAAAACTACAACTATCAGGAGTACGCCTGTCAGGAGGCTTTCGCAAACGACCCAGAGAAGGTCTGGGATTTTCACGATAAACGCCGGGCTATAATCAAAAGCTGCAGTCCCAATCCCGCGCATGAAATCATCGCCAAGGTGCAACAGCGACATCCTCGGACAACCATCATTACCCAGAACATCGACGGCCTGCATCAGCGTTCTGGAGCCCAAAATGTCATCGAACTCCACGGCAGCATCTGGCGTTTACGCTGCCCGGAAAGCGGTAACCTTGAAGAAAATTTTGAGACCCCGCTAAAACAGAGAAAGTCCACCAGCAAATCCTGGTGGCGACCCGATATTGTCTGGTTTGGCGACCCGTTACGAGAAGAGACTATCCAAACGGCACTTAACGCCTTACAACAATGCGACCTCTTCCTCTGTATCGGAACCTCAGCCGTGGTCTATCCGGCCGCCCAAATGCCGCAGATCGCGATAGACAATGGAGCTGAAACCATCGAAATCAACCCCGAAGAGACGCCCATCTCCGCCCTCTTCAAACGCCGCATGCGAACCTCCGCCAGCCATGCTTTAAAAGAGCTTTTCCCAGAATAGTTAGTGTCTGACCGAAAACCTGACAATTTTCTTGAGTGCAAGGCAGGCATAAATTTTAACCACAGGCATACACTGAGTATTCCGAGGATTAAAATTTGAGCCTAACGCAGCAATCGAGGAAATTGGCGGTTTTCGGGCGTGCACTAGTTACAAAAAATCAAATATAGACATAATTCCAAAGTCGTGCTATCAGGCTCTGCCTGAACTTTTGCATACCCCACATAACTTTTAAGGAATGAGAAAATGACCAACTCTTCAATAACTATAGCTTCAATCAATTACCAAAAAGCCGCGATCGACCGAGGCTATACCGACCGTCTTCTGGAAATCAACCTGAGTGATCAGACAATCACCATTAACAATATCCCGCAAACCACCCGAGAGATGTTTGTCGGAGGTCGGGGCTACTGTTTGAAGCTGGTCTACGACAATACCACAGCCGCAACCCGTTATGACAGCCCGGAAAACGTTTTAGCCTTTGCCGGAGGCCCTTTTTGCGGGGAGAGCAGTTTTGCCGGAACCGGAAAATTCATTATCGGTTCAATCTCACCTCTGACTGAGACTTTTTGTGATTCAAATGTGGGCGGCTACTTCTTTCCATTGGTTAAAAATGCCGGTTTCGACGCCATCACCGTAACCGGAAAATCAGCAAGTGATGTTATCATTTTTATCGATAACGAAACGGGCACAATCAGCCTTCAGGAGGCTCCGAAAACCGACAGTTCCCTGCTTGAAGCGGAAAATCTGGTCGATATGTGGCGGGGAACAAGTAAACCTAATTCGATCGCCTTTGTTAATGCCGGAATCGGCAGCAAAAACACTTTTTTCGGCTGTGTCAACAGTGTCTATTACGATCCGAAGCGGCAACGCTGCCGGGCAAAACAGGCAGGCCGGGGCGGCATGGGAACCATCATGCGGGATAAAGGTTTATGGGGAATTGTCGTCAAAAGTAATCTTGGCGGAGCCAACTTCAATCAGGCCGCAGACAAAAAGCGGGTGCGGGCGGCGGGCACTAATTTACGTAAAGTTATCCGTGACGTCGATCCCAACGAGTTGCGCCTCGCCCAACAAGGCACCACAAGCCTGCTCGATATGATGAATAACCATGATATTCTGCCGATCAACAACTATAAATTCGGCCGCGATGATGAACGACAAAAACTGGTTTCCGGCAAAATTTTTGAAGAAAAAGTCTTCAGCCAGAAACATCCGGACGGCTGTTTTGCTGGCTGCACCCTCTCCTGCACCAAGGCCTGTGAGGCTCACACCCTGACCACCGGCCCGCACGCCGGGCGAACCGTACCGGTTGACGGCCCCGAATATGAGACCGCCGCCGCAATCACCAACTTAGGCATCTTCGAGATCCCGGCGATCATGGAGTATGCTTGGTATTGTGATGAGTACGCCATGGATACGATCAGTACCGGCGTGGTTATCGCTTTTCTTATTGAAGCCTACCAGGAGGGCCATCTGACCAAAGATGATACCGACGGGATTGAGCTTAAATGGGATGATAAAGAGACCCTTTTCACCCTGCTCCACAAGATGGCTAAAAGCAAAGAAGGTTTTACCGGCGAAATCGGCCGAGGCATCAGACATATGAAAGGCTGGATCAGTGAACGGGCTGCGGCCCGCAACGGCAACAACAAAGAGAAGATCATGCGGGAGTTGGAACTTTTCGGCATGGAGACCAAAGGGTTAGAGTTCTCAATGTATATTACCAAAGAGTCTCTGGCCCAACAAGGTGGTTACGGCTTTGCTTTAAAAGGCCCACAACACGATGAATCGTGGCTTATTGCCTTAGATCAGATCAAAAACGAGATGCCGAGTTTTGCCCAGAAGGCGGCCGCCTTAAAATGGTTCCCCCTCTTTCGCACCTGGTTTAATATCGCCGGGCTCTGCAAACTGCCGTGGATCGATGTCCGCCACCCGGACGCCGCCAAGACGGCTGATCCGGCCAAAAATCTGCCCACGGTTGAGTGCTATCTGGAGCTTGTCAACTCGACTCTGGGAACCGAAAAAACGCTTGATGATCTTTTGGCTGAGTCCGAACGCTGCTACCTCCTGCACAAACTTATCAACCTGCGGCAGGGTTTTGGCACCAGAGCTCACGATCGAATCCCGCTGAGAGCTATGGCCCCGGTTTTCACTGATGAATTTGCTTCACGCCGAGAGTACTATATCAACTACCTCAAAGAGAATACCGAGATTAAAATAAACGGACAAGATGATACCGAACTCCTGCAAAACCTGCAAGATCATCGCCGCCGGCAATACGAAGTTCTGACCGATACGGTCTATGCGGAGAAAGGTTTCGACTTAAACGGCATCCCGCTGGATGAGACTCTGCAGAGATTGGGATTTAGTGAACCGGAATACCAGGAGATCGTCAAACAAGCTCGGCAACAGATGGATTAAGAACTTACCAATTAACTTTCACTCAAAATGGTCAAGACCTTATATTTACATAATTATTCAGCGTGTTCTGGTTTCGAACTGTCTCGGTATGGGGACATACCTCCAGGCAGGGCTTTAGCCCGTGACGGGATGAGCTGTGTCCCCTCTCGAAGTGGGCGAAGCAATGTTCGTCGCTAATTGCTGCAACGTTATGGTTAAACACGCTGAATAGTTACATATTTATTACATCAACCGGTTTGATTTAAGAACAGATACAGTGTCTTCCAGAAGATTTAGCTTCATATAGTTTGCTATCCGCCGCTTCAATTAACTCTCGCGGATACTTACCCTCTTCAGGAATAATGGTAGACGCTCCAATACTAAACGTGACATGGTCCGCCACCAGTGAAGATTCATGGGCTATAGCAAGAGCATCAATTTTATCTTGAATATTTTTTGCCGTCTCAAGAGCCTTGGGAAGATCACTATCGGGCAGGATTACAACAAACTCTTCACCGCCGTACCGAGCCACAAAGTCACTACTCCGACGCATGACCTCGGCTAAGGTAGCGGCCACCATGCGCAAACAATTATCCCCCTTGCCATGTCCATAAGTATCATTATAGAGTTTGAAATGATCAATATCGATAATCATCAATGAAATGGAGTAGCCAGCGCGAAGAGCTCGATTCCACTCCCGAGCTATCACTTCATCGAAACGGCGACGATTGGGGATTTCGGTTAAAGCATCAATAAAGGCATATTTTTCAAGAAGCTCCTGTTTACGCTTCAAATCCAGGTGCAGTTTAACTCGGGCTTTGACCATGAGAGGATTAAAGGGTTTGGTAATATAATCAACCGCTCCCAAAGCAAAGCCTCGACTTGCATCCATCTCTTCCGAAATAGCCGTGACAAAAATAAGAGGAATATCCTTGGTTGCGGAATTCTCTTTCAAATTTCTACAAAGTTCATAACCATCCATTTCCGGCATCAGAATATCGGTCAAAATAATATCCGGCGGAACCTCGGAAAGGGCAATTTTCAAGGCTCTTTGCCCGCTTTTTGCAACAGCGATTTTATAATCATCGCGAAACAACTCCATCAGCAGTTCAATGTTCTGCTTGCTATCATCAACAATCAAGAGTTTGGCGCGTTCATCCTTACGCTCGCTATGACTCATCGGTCTTCATACCCCCTCGCAAAACCTGAGAAATCATACTGATGATCTCAACCGCTTCATCAATCTCAAAATCATCAATATTATCCATTAGATGTTGGCACAACTCCTCATCTACCACCTTTTTCAAATCAGACCCCACAGCTCCAATTTGCTGACGCACGGCTTGCAAATCGTCATCGAGCAAAGCCTCAATCCGACTCAGCTGCTCCAATAGAACCACCCTGCTCACACAATTATCATTTTCTACTTTTAGCTCTTGTTTGTCAACACTTTTTCCAGAGTCTTCAACTAAGAAGCAGGCATTGATGCCGAATATCACTTGGCTCAATTGCCGACAAAAATGATTCCAGGTATCTTCAGAAACTGTTTTTTCCTGCGAAGCGAAGGAATTTTCGACGGCGGCCGCCGCCGCAGAGAGAAGATCTGCACCAAGGTTGGCAGCCACCCCCTTAATCGAATGAGCAATTCTACGCGGCGTTTCTATATCGTTTTCAGTTAAACAGCGAGTAATTTTATCATCAGCTCCGGCAAAATCTCGGACAAATGTTTTTAATAATTTTTCGTATAATTTTCGATTATGACTGGCCCGGAAAAGGCCCATCTCAACATCGATACCCGGCAGTTCAAGTTGCTCGTCATCATCTAACCGAGACGCAGCCTCAGTAAAAGTTGTTGCCGTACCAATCCACTTTGCCAGAGTGCTGAAGAGCTTGTCCGGAGAAAT
>JAGGWR010000320.1 GCA_021163445.1 Candidatus Tharpella aukensis | reverse complement strand
GTCGGGTGACTCTGATACAGCCTAGAGTCTCAATGCAGATTGACGAGGCGGGCTCGCCAATGGCCGGTTTTTTGCGTCCGATGGTCATTAAAAATCCTGAGATTAAGCAAAATTCTGCTAAAAATATCCCATCTCGATTTGCCGGATCCCGAAATAGAGATGACGGGCAAAAAAAGTCAGCCGGTTTTTTTAAAAGCTGGCATTTTGATACCGATGTCAGCCAGGCTCTGGTGGAGATAGTTGACGGGGGCGTGGTTTTCACGGATGATTGTTTCGGGACATCACCAATCACTACCCATCTGGAAAATCTCAATATATATTTGGAGGGGCGCAAAGTCGGGATGCCGGTTGATTTTACGCTCGCAGCCCGGGTGATCGACGAAGAGGGTGATGGCTCTTTGAAGATTGAAGGGAGTTTATCGGCTTTGCGCTGGCCGCTGAGACCTGGTGAGATGATTCTTGATTGTTGGGTTGATGCCAAAAATCTGAATGGGGGAAACTATTTTCCCTACTATCAGAAATATGTACCGATGCGTTTTATCGGCGGCCGGCTCGATATTGATTCAACTTACAAAGGCAGCTTGATGGGGTTGTTCAGATCCGGCGGCCGGCTCGTGCTGCATCAGGCCGAGCTGGATTACCAACAGGTGTTCAGCCAAAAACTTAAATTCAAGCGTTTTGCAGTTGATTATGATTTTCGTCTGGCCGATAGTTATAATACGATTGAGACTTTAAAGTGCTCAATTGTTGCCGATGGTTTAAGACTTACGGGGCATTGTCTGCTGTATGAAGCCCGGCGTGGTATCGACGGCACGATTGAGGCTGGAGTTGAAAGTTCAGAGTTTGACCCACGGCAAATTTCCCATCTCCTGCCCTGGGAAATTATGCCTGAAACAATGAAGAGTTATTATCAATCCCTGCAAAAAGGGGGGCGTTGTGTAGTTGAAAATGCCTATCTGAAAGGAGATTACCGACAAGTTGTCAGATTGGCCGATAATGATCCACCGAGCGGAGTGATGGGCGGTCGCCTGCAAGCGAAAAATTTGATTTTCAAACTTTTTGAGAGTGGGCCCGAATTGGTCGTTGGCACAGCCGGTGTGACCCTGGAAAGCGATATCCTTGAGATCTCAGATCTCGATTTTGTCTGGGGTGGGCTTTTCGGCGAGGCGGTGGCCATTTCGTTGCGAAAACTCTACCATGATCCGCAACTCAAGCTTGCCGGATATTTTGATCTTGATCTTAAAGCGGCGCAGTCATCTCTGGAGAGTTATTTTGAAGGCAGTTCCGAACCTTCTCTTAATGCGTCTTTGCCGGTGAATTTTACGGATGGGATGATGCAGGGGGATATGGCACTGCAGGGCCCTCTGTTTAGGCTCTCTGAACTTACTTGGGGAGGATTTTTAAAGAGCCATGATCTCGCTTTTGAGTTTCCCGGACTACCTTTTTCTATTACTCAAGGAGAGGGGTCATTCGTGCTTGATAATGATAGTTTCAGCATAGAAAAGGCGACTTGTAATTTAACTTCTCTTTGTAATCTAACTTCTTTGGCCTTGACGTTGCAAGGCTCGCTTCCCGGGCCTGCGGCCTGGCTTAATGACGATGATAACCGGGAATTGGCGCTTGAGCTTGCTGTCCGCTGCCCGGAATTTGGCCCCAAGGATCTTGACCTCTTATTGGCGGATCAGTTTTCTCTTGCCGGAGCCCGGGCTGGGTCCTCTCCATTAGAGTTCTCGTTGAACGCTGACCTGAAACATTTTTCCGATTTTAAATTACAAGGTACAATGCAGTTTGATTGGCGTGATGTTGAACTATCTTCATTGGGGATAACCTTTGAGAAATTAAATTGTTTGGCTGATTTTGATCAAAAAAGTATTGATTTTAAGAGTTTGTCGATTAAACGGGCAAAAAGTGATCTAACGTTCAAAGGGGGTTTAAACCAAGGTGGGGACGGGTCGGCTTATGAATTGAATGGAGAAATAGTCGGCAATCATCTTTTCATTGACGACTTTTTACCATTATCAAAAACAGTTTCCGGCAGAGAGGTTGTAGCTTCATCTGTTTTTGCAGCTATCAAAAATGATCTTGAAAAAGAGATAAAGGTGCCCAGTATAACTCAAGAAATTAAGACACCTCATGGTTTCCCTGCGCTAAAAGTTAATCTTGAGGGGCTGGTCAAAGAGTTGGTTTTACCGGCGGCAAGTGAGAAGGAGAATTACCCTGCCGGGATATCTCCCTGGCGCTATCTTAATGATTTAAACTTCTCTTTTTCCAGCTGTCCGGAATTGGCGCTCAAGCTCAAACAGTGTGATTGGCATTGGGGGGAGCAGAGATCACAAATCAGTCTTATCGGGCAATTGCAATCGCTTGATGGTTTAGATGGAGAATTTGTCATTACGGCTCAAGACCTTGATCTGGATCTTCTTTTGCGTCAGACTGAGCCGAAAAGCACAGATGAAGATGGTGGTTTGCCGCAAAGTCTTGAAAACGACGGCAAAGTGAAAGCAATATTATTAGATGAGCTGGTGGCATCGGTTAAGGAGGACTGGGTCGAAGGTTTATTGGCCTGGAAAAAGGCATTAGCGCAAAATAATCTTCAGATTAAGGCCCGCGCTCAACGTTTGCGTTGGCAGCAGATGACACTTGATGAGATTGAATGTGATTGCTCTTTTGATGCCCTGGGGGTTGATTTTAAAAGGATTGCCGGTCGCAGCTTTGGTGGTGAACTCACAGCTTTTGCTCAATGGTGTTTCGCCGATGATTTTTTCAGGGTTGAATTTGTGCTCGAAGAGATCAATTTTGAAACCTTCAATGAGTATCTGAAAAACCCGGATCGTGGATTGCCGATGCGGGGCGGGCGTGGATCGTTAAATCTTGATCTTGAATGGCAGGGGCGCTCTTTGAAAAGTTGGGAAAAGAGTCTCGATGGAGAACTCGATTTTAACTTTTTCGATGGTCGTTTGAAAAAATTTACGATGGTCTCCAATATCTGTTCGTTACTTAACCTCTCCCAGTTTGCCGCTTTACGCCTGCCAAAATTCAGTGTCAATAAAGGGGTACCTTATCAAACGCTCTCCGGCGTGGGGATAATGGTCAACGGAGTTATGGATGTTGAGGAGTTTGCCCTGCGGGGGTCGGCATTAAACCTTTTTGGTGACGGGACTATCTCTCTAGTTGAGGATTGGGTTGATTTTGACATTGGAGTGCAGCCATTACAGACGGTTGATAAACTGCTTGCTACAATCCCGGTGGTCGGTTATATCATAACCGGTGATAAAAAGACCTTTGTCGTGATTCCGATGACGGCGCGTGGGCCTTTTGCTGATGTTAAGATTAAAACGCAGACGGTCTCCGGTCTGGGTAAGAAAGCCGGGGGTATGATTCAGAGGTTTTTCAAGACCCCGATAAGGCTTTTGCAGATGCCGGGAAAATTGTTAAAACAGATTGGGGCCGAGAAGAGTTCGGAAGCAGAATCTGAAAAAGATAATAGTAGGTAGTTAAAGTGTTTAGATTTTTATTGTGGATAGGGTTAGGGTATTTTTTTTACCGTCTTTTTTTTAAAAGTCGAACATCGCTTGATAACGGAGCTGGTGATAGAGGTGCGTCCGACTCAAACCAATCTTCGGGGAGCGGGGAAAAAATGGTCAAATGCGCTGTTTGCGGCCTTTATGTGCCGGAAAAAGAGGCTATTGCCGGGGGCTGGCGCGACATGGGGCGCTATTACTGCAGCCCGGAGTG
>JAGGWR010000196.1 GCA_021163445.1 Candidatus Tharpella aukensis | reverse complement strand
TCCGGAGCGATGCTGATTGGGGCGCGTCCCTCTTTGCTCGTATACCAGGAGAGGAAATATTCAACCAGGGGAATAATATCATCAATTCGATCTCTCAAAGGAGGCAGATCAATCGTGAAAACCTGGAGTCGGTAGAAAAGATCACTGCGAAAACGCTCGCTTGCAACCTCTTCTTCAAGATTTTTGTTGGTGGCGGCGATAATTCTGATGTCAACCGGGTAGGAGATGGTGCCGCCGACCGGGGTTACCTCGCGGGTTTCGATGACCCTGAGCAATTTCAGTTGCAGGGCGGGTGAGGTGTCGGCTATTTCATCAAGCAGCAGGGTGCCTCGGTCGGCGGCGCGAAAGAGGCCGGGGGAATCTTCGTGAGCTCCGGTATAGGCGCCGCGGAGAGTACCGAAAAGCTGGCTTTCAAGGAGATTGTCGGCCAGAGCGCCGCAGTTTACAGCGAGAAAAGGGGCCTTAGAGCGATTTGGGTCATGATTATGGATGTGGTTGGCGATGACCTCTTTGCCGGTTCCCGACTCCCCGGTTAAAAGTACGGTGGCAGAGGAAGAAGCAACCCTTTCGGCGAGTTCGACAACCTTGGAAAAAATTTCACTTTTATAGATGAGTGAAGGATTGTTGGAACCGCATTCAAGCTGCCAACGTAAGAGCTCATTCTCTTTTTTCAGGCGCAATGGTTCGAGAACTTTATTGATCGCCTGCAGGATCTCTTTGCCGGTAAAAGGTTTTGTGAGAAAGTCATGCGCTCCGAGTTTCATGGACTCTACGGCAAGTTGAACATCGCCATGGGCCGTAATCATGATTGATTTAAGATCAGGATAAAGCTGACCTAGTTTTTGCAGTAACTTGCAGCCATCACTGTCCGGCAGGCGGTAGTCGATAATTGCCAGAGCCGGGCTGTTGCGTTCGTCTTCAAGGGCTTTAAGGAAGGTTGTGCCACTCTCCCAGGTGGTTACCTTGTAACCTTGGGATTTGAGAGTTTTGCCCAGAAAATTCAGCATTCCCGGTTCATCATCAACAATGATTATCTCTTCTTTGCTCATTTTTGCCCAATTACTTTAAATTTTATTGCGGCACAGGTTTTTCAATGTGCCGATACCCTCAATTTCAATTTCAATAAGATCGCCGTTCTGCATGAAAATCGGCGGCTCGCGAAAGACGCCGACGCCGCTCGGCGTGCCGGTCATGATGATATCGCCCGGTTCAAGTGTGAAGTGACGGCTTAAGAAACTTAACAGTTCGGCTACCGGAAAGATCATGTCGGCGGTGTTGCTCTCTTGCATGATTTTGCCGTTAAGACGGGAGCGGATCGCGAGCTTTTGCGGGTCTTTGAGCTCGTCGGCGGTTACCAGCCAGGGACCTAAAGGACAAAAGGTGTCGAGCGATTTACCACGGACAAACTGCTTGTCACCAAACTGGAGGTCACGGGCGCTGACATCGTTGCCACAGGTGTAGCCCAGAACTTTAGAGAGGGCTTCGTCGGGTTGACATGATGAGGTTTTTTCACCGATCACGACCGCCAGTTCGGCTTCAAAATCGACTTTTTCGGTGATTGTGGCCGACCAAGTGATAGCTTCATCGGGGCCGATGACGGAATTCGGGAACTTGGCAAAGACCAGGGGTTGTTTAGGGGCGTCGCGTTTGCCTTCAGCGGCGTGGTCGGCATAATTTAGGCCGATGGCGATGATTTTCCCGGGGCGGTTGACGGGGGCGGCCAGCTTTACCTGATCTAACTGGAGGGTCATCCCTGTCGTCGTCAGTGGTTTGCCGGCTTTGAGCCAGGCGTGGAAATCGCCGGTAAAGACGAGAGGCGAGAGCTTCTCTCCTTCAACTATTCCCAACTGGAGTTCTTGGCCTTGAAAAAATTGAGCTAATTTCATTCTCTTTCTCCTAGTTTCTGATTTTCTCTTACCTGCCTTTTTTTTGCCGACATGTCAATAATCTTTTGCTATCAAGCGGCAGGCGTGATACAAAAGAGAATCGTAATAATTTAGGTGCAGTTCCCAAATTATCTCGATGTGGGTCTAGGAGGCTGTCCGAGAACGCTCTTTTTCCCCAGCTCTTCGTTATTTCTTGAAAATAATGCTCGGAATACTAGGTGTATGCCTGCGCTTATTTTCAAGAAATGCCTCAATCTGAGAAAAAATTTCTATTCTCGGACAGCCTCCTAGACCTTTAGTTTGTGCTTGCAGCGAACAAGGTTTCGCCGCTATTCGCTGTAGCATAACTTTTTTTCAATTAATAATCATCTGTTGTAGGAGTAAATTATATGGGAAATCAATGTAACCACGATTCCGTTCAGCGGGTTGTGGTTTTTCAGGAGCGGGGTAGCGGCGAAAAAAAGATTGCCGGAATTAAACTCTATGCTCCGGGCCGATTTGAACTTGAGGTGATTTCGATTGATGAACCATTACCGGCTTTGCTCGATGAACCGGAAAATTACCTGCCGACCGAATTTAAGGCTGATCTGGTGCTCGATTTTTTGCGCCATCCTGATCTGGCGTCTGAGCTTTTACATCGTTGTCAGGAGGCGAAGATCCCTTTAGTGGCGACGACCAAGAAATATCCGGCCAGTCCTCTGCTGGCGACGCCACCGATATGATGTTCTCTGCCCCGGCTGGTCTGGCTGGGTGATTATGGTGAACATTATGGTACCCCTGAACTTGAAGTTGAGGTTGAGGATGGTAAATTAAAATCGATCAAAGTCTTGCGCGGGGCCCCCTGTGGGGCGACCTGGCGGGCTCTGGAGAAATTGATTGGTATGGAGGCTTCTGAAGTTGCCACCCGTTACGGTCTCGATGTTCAATTTAATTGCAGTGCCGATCCCGCCGGTTGGGATCCGCTCTGGGGTAAAAGCCCGGTGCATCTGGCCGCCGATATGCATTTCAAAGCTCTACAGCGAGCCTTAAAAGATGTAGAAGAGAAAATGTGAGGATAGACGTGGATGATTATGAGGTAAAATTTGCGCTCTTGGCTGAGCGTATGCGGCAAGCCGGGATGCCGCAATTGGCTGTCGAAACCCTGGGGCTCTATTTTCCCCGCTTGTTGGCGGGGGAGAGCGGCGAAATTGCCGAGAGTGAGCTTGATCCGGTAGCCGGGCTCCCTGATGCCGAGCAACTTGATGCTGAGTGTGCCGTGATTGGTCGACAGGCGTTATCTGAGACGGTCTTGATTAAATTAAATGGCGGTCTCGGCACCAGTATGGGTTTAGAGCGGGCAAAATCATTGCTCGTTGTTAAAGATGGTTTGACCTTTCTCGATATTATTGCTCGTCAGGCTTTGGCCGCCAAGGTTCCGCTGCTGCTCATGAACAGTTTTGCCACGCGCAAAGATTCATTGGCTCTGCTTGACAACTATCCGGAGCTTTTGCACTTCGGTCTGCCGCGTGATTTTCTGCAGCATAAAATCCCTAAAATTTGCCGGGAAACTCTGTTGCCGGTTACTTATCCTGCGGCGCCCGAATTGGAGTGGTGCCCTCCGGGGCATGGCGACCTCTATCCGGCCTTAGTCACCAGTGGGGTTTTAAAAGCCTTAAGGAGCGCTGGCTACCGTTACGCCTTTGTCAGTAATGCCGATAATCTCGGGGCCGTACTCGATTCATCCATTCTTGGCTATTTTGTTCGGGGCAAATCGCCCTTTATGATGGAAGTTGCCGATCGCACCGCAGCCGACCGCAAAGGTGGCCACTTGGCCCGGCGCCGCCTGGATGGCGGCCTGCTGCTGCGCGAAGCGGCTCAATGTCCAATTTCTGAACAAAATGCCTTCCAGGATATCGAATGTTATCGTTATTTTAATACCAATTCCTTATGGATTGATCTGGTGGCGCTTGAGAAAAAAATGGCAGATTGTGATAATCTGCTGGAGTTGCCTTTAATCTGTAATCGTAAACCGGTCGATCCTCGCAACCCTGATTCGACCCCGGTTTTGCAACTTGAGACCGCAATGGGGGCGGCAATCGGGGTTTTTCCCGGAGCTCAGGCCTTAAGAGTGCCCCGGCGGCGTTTTGCCCCGGTTAAAACCACCGACGATCTCCTGGTGGTACGTTCCGATGCCTACTCTCTTAAAGATGATTATACTGTAGCCCTGGCCGCCAAGGCCGGGAGCGGCCCGGTTGTCAGCCTAGATCCTCTCTTCTACCGTCTGGTTGATGATTTTGAACAACATTTTCCGGCCGGAGCGCCCTCGCTTATTGAGTGTAAATCTATGCAGATAAAAGGTGATATCACCTTTTCGCAAAAGACCTCAATTAAAGGGCGGGTGAAACTTGCAAATGCCGAGTCGCAGCCATTGACGCTGCCAGCGGGTCTCTCAATCTCCGTTGATGTCGAAAAGGAATCTGTTTAATGGCGGATTCTTTACAGGTTTACTTTAAAGCGTTGGCCAAAATCGCTCAGCTCCTGGCCGGAGAGAGTGATTTTCAGAGCACTATGGAGACAATTTTGGTGCGTCTGGCGCGATTGACCGGCATGAAGCGGGGGATGATTTCGCTCTATCGCCGCGATCTTGAACAGATTCATGTCGATATTACGTATGGTATTCCTGATATTTCGGAGCCAGTTTACTATCGATTGGGCGAAGGTGTTACCGGCCGGGTGGTGGCTACGGGGCGGCCGATTGCGATTCCCCGGCTTGATCAGGAACCGCTTTTCCTCGATCGTTCCGGGGCGCGGCGCGAGATTGATCGTTCAACCTTGGCTTTTCTCTGTGTGCCGATTAAATTTGCCGGTCAAACCGTGGGGGCACTTTCAGTCGATCGAGCGGCTAAGGGGGCTGACCTGCCGGGTGAACTCGCCTTTCTTGAGGTTGTGGCTAATCTTTTAGCCCCACGGGTTCATGCTCGCCGGGTACAGGACGAAAATACCCGATTGCGTGAAGCTATCGGTCGGCATGGGCCGATGGGAACCGTGGTTGGTAATGCTAATTCGATGCGTCTGGTGGCTGAACAGATCGACCAGGTTGCACAGACAATGACGACGGTTCTGATCACCGGTGAAACCGGAACCGGAAAAGGTCTGGTTGCTAGTGAGATTCATTATCGCAGTCCGCGGCGTGATCAGCCGATGATTCGGCTTGATTGTGGGGCGATTCCCGAAAATCTGGTCGAGAGTGAAATTTTTGGCCATCAGAAAGGGGCTTTTACCGGAGCTATCGAAAAGCGTATCGGTAAGTTCGAATTGGCTCAGGGGAGTACTATCTTTCTTGACGAGATTGGAGAATTACCCCTCGCTTCTCAGGTTAAACTCCTGCGGGTTCTGGAGGAGCGTGAGTTTGAACGGGTTGGCGGCGGCAAAACCATTAAAACCGATGCCCGGGTTATTATCGCAACCAATCGCGATCTGGAAAAAGAGGTTGCCGCCGGTCGCTTTCGTTCCGATCTTTTCTATCGCTTAAGTGTTTTTCCCATCCATTTGCCGCCTTTACGTGAGCGTGGGGCCGACATTATTCTGCTTGCCGATCTCTTTGTTCATAATTTGGGTGAAAAAATGGGTTGTAAAATCTCTCGAATCGACTCCTCGGCCCTTGATCTGCTTATCTCCTATCACTGGCCGGGCAACGTTCGCGAACTCCAAAACGCTCTTGAGCGGGCCATGATTTTGGCCTCCGATGGTATTATCCACGGCTATCAGCTACCGCCTTCACTCCAGGCGGCGGCAGCGGGTGATGAAGGCGAATCGGGGGAGGGGATCGGAGCCACATTTCAAGCCATGGTCAATGCTTATGAGACCACCTTGATTGTTGAAGCCTTGAAAAAAACTCAGGGCAACCAGACTAAAGCGGCAAAACTTTTGCGAACCACCAAACGGGTGATTCAATACAAGATTGCTAATCATAAGATCAATTATAAAAAATATAGTGGGGTCAAGGTATGATGTTAGGCCCCTACAGAGCCTTTGTCTTTTTGTTATATTTCTCTTCTACAGTGACAATGGGGCTCTCTTTTTACGCTTTTCTTCAACGTAAGCAACCGGGAGCTCTTGCATTTTCCGGGTTGACTTTGATGATGACGGTTCTCTCTTTGGGTTCATATTTTGCAGCCCTGAGTGGTTCGCAGGCGGCGGCGGATTTCTGGTGCAGTAAAATTCGCTTTGTCGGAATGGCATATATCCCGGTTTTTTTTCTGGTATTTGTCTTGGCTTATGAGTCTCGTTACAATTTTTTGACCTTAAGAAATATTTTTCTACTTTTCTTTTTCCCTCTGCTTACATTGGTGATTGTTTTTACCAATAATTATCACGGTCTTTTCTTTCAGTCGGTTGAGTATGTTCGCTACGAAGGTCTTTTTCTTCGGACTTCATGGCGGCCCGGCAGCTGGTTCTGGATTCATACAGCTTACTCCTATGCCCTTGTCTTGTTGGCAATGAGTATCCTGTTGTACCGTGTAGTGAGTAAATATCGTCCCTATAAAAACCAGGCTTTGCTGATGTTGGTTGGAGCGTTGGCACCTTTTTTTGCTAATATTTTGGTTACCTGGCGCTTAACTGGAGATCAAGCTCTCGATTACACCTCTTTTGCATTCACACTTTCCGGCCTGACTATGGGTTTTGCTCTTTTTCACTATCGTTTGCTTGATCTGGTTCCAATTGCTCGGGATACGGTGATTGAGTGTATTGATGATGTCGTGATTGTGCTTGACCGGCAACTGAGAGTTGTCGATGCTAATCCGGCGGCCCAAAATATACTCTCTCCAGACAAGTTAATTGTTGGGGGAGATGTGCATGAATTTTTGCCGGTCTCTTATGATTTTGGTCGATTGCTTGCGGATGTAGAAAAGCGACAAGTGGAAATGGATTTGGTCCTTGCCGGTGGGCGGCAGTCAGTTTTTGACCTTCGTATCTCCAAACTTCGTAAACCGAATCGGGAATGGGTTGGAATTTTAATTGTGGCTCGGGATGTGAGTGAACGGGTTGACATGGTTGACGATCGGGAGAGGATGATTCTTGATCTGGAGGAGGCCAAGGCCGAGCTTACCCGGTGGGCAAATTTTGATTTCTTGACGGAAATCAATAGTCGGCGCTATTTTATTGAGGTGGCGGGGAAGGAGTTGGTTCGTTCTTTGCGTTATCGGCGCCCACTTTCCTTGATTATGATGGATATCGATCATTTTAAGGTGGTCAACGATACTTTCGGTCATGAGGTTGGTGACCGGGTTCTGGTTGAGGTCGCCCAGGCAATCAAGACGGAGCTGCGCCAGATTGATGTTCTGGCTCGTTTTGGCGGTGAGGAGTTTATCGTTCTTCTGCCTGAATCGTGTTGGGAGCAGGCCCGGATGGTCGCTGAAAAGATACGTATAGCAATTGCCGAACTGAAAATTGAAGAGCTTAACCCTGGTTTCAGGTTGACCATCAGCCTGGGGATTGCCGGAAAGTTAGCAGATGATGTGAGTAGTTTAAGTGATTTGCTCAGGTTGGCCGATACGGCACTGTATGCCGCAAAAAAGGCGGGCCGCAACTGTGTGCGGTCATGATTGAGGGGTTGGGTTACTCTTTATCTCTTTTATGACGTGAAAAATTGATTCATAAATGTGTCAATACGCTGTGTGTTATACAACAAAAATGTATCTCTGTCTGTAAGTTGTTGAGAATTTAGAACTTTTACGTGTTGAAAAAATTAACTGAGGGCCTTAGGCGCCTCTCTACAACGCAAAAACGACACATTAATGTGTCGTTTTTGCGTTGTACTATATGCTAAAACGACTTCCTGGTCTGCTGTTGTAAACTCTTTATAATTAACCATAGCATCAAATAATCCTTTTTATAGATATATTTCAAGAACTGGCACGCCCTCTGCAAAGATGAGATGCTTAGTCATCTGAAAAAAAATTCCAGGAGCGTGTCATGAAAACTATAAGTTTAAATTTGATTAAGCATCTGCGGAACCCGTTTATGGTCTTTCGGGTGCTGTTTTTTCTTTTTCTGTGTGCCGGGCTTGCTGGCGCGACTGAGTTAGATCAGGTTGTTGATGTCCAGAAATACAATCGGGCCATCCATATAATGGCAATGCTCTTGGCCGGTTTTGGCTTTCTTATGGTATTTGTAAAAAAATATGGGCGGTCTGCCGTAACTGCAACCTATCTTTTGGTCAGTGTTGCGATTCCTCTCTATATTTTAAAGGATAGTTTTGGCATCCTGGGTGGTTCAGGCTCAGAAATTGACAGCCTTATTCTCGCTGAGTTTGCTGCGGCCAGTCTGCTTATTTGTGCCGGTGCCCCTCTCGGCAGGTTGAAAATGGGTCAGTATATTTTTCTCGGTTTACTCTTTATACCCTGCTATGCATTTAACGAATGGCTTCTTCTTGGAAACGGTTTCGGGCTAATACCTTCCGGTGCATTTATTG
>JAGGWR010000085.1 GCA_021163445.1 Candidatus Tharpella aukensis | reverse complement strand
GTTTGCTACTATGGCTGTGCGATTGTGCGTCCGGGAGCGATAACCGGGGTTGATGATACCGAAAACCCGCTGCGGATCGATACGATGATGGCTGATCTCGGGGCCGAGGTTATTGACTGGTCTTGTAAAGTCGACTGTTGCGGTGGTGATCTTGGTCTAACTGATTCTAAAAAAACCACCGAGCTGGTTAATAAAATTATTGATTATGCAGTCGCCGCTGAGGCCGATTGCCTGGTGACTTCGTGTGCCTTGTGTGAGGCTAACGTCGATATTCGCCAGCAGCGTTTGCCGATTCTCTATTTTACCGAAATGATGGCCGAGGCTTTTCAAATTGGTGATCGTCCGCGCTGGTGGAAAAAACATTTTAATGATCCATCGAAGCTTTTTTAAGGGTTGATTTTAAAATCTGTGTTTATTTGTGTTCATCTGTGTTTATCTGTGTTTCTCTCTTTTTAACCACAGATAAACACGGATGAACACTGATAATGATTATTTGTAACTATTCGCGTGCCGTCTTCAAACTATCTCGGTGCGGGGACATACCTCCAGACCGGGCTTTAAGCCCGTGGCGAGCTGAGCTGTGTCCCCCTCGAAGTGGGCGAAGCGATGTTTGCACCATTTGCTGTAGCTTTATGGTGAATACGCTGAATAGTTACGATTATTTTATTTCCTGATTATCCGGTTTAGGTTTGTCAATGACCACTGAAGTTAATAAAAAACGAGAAAAGAAAAAAGTTGCAGTAATCGGCGGTGGGTTTGCCGGGATGACGGCGGCCCTGCAGTTGGCGGAACAAGGCTTGGCCGTAACTTTGGTCGAGAAAGAGGTGGCTATTGGCGGTTTTTTCCCGTTGCTTGATAACACCTTTCCGACCAACTCTTGTGGCGTCTGCTTTCTTTCGCCGAAACAGCCCGCCTATTGCCCTTTTGTTGAGTGTCGTCTCCATGATAACCTTGAGATCAAGGTCGGCAGCCGACCGGTGGCTCTGCAAGGTCAGCCCGGAGATTTCAATTTGACTCTGGCGGTTGATCCGCAAGGTGTCGATCAGGAAAAATGTATCGATTGCGGTGATTGTGTTGAAGTTTGTCCGGTAACCGTTCCTTATGAGTTCAGTGATGGACTCGAAGAGCGCAAAGCGGTCTATAAACTCTATCCCAAAATGGTCAAAGCCGGTTACCGGATTGATCTTGCAAACTGTACAAAATGTGGTGCTTGTGTGACCGCCTGTCCGACCCAGGCGATTGATCTTGATGCTGCTACTTTTGAAGAAGAGATTACGGCTGATGCCGTTCTTTTGACCCCCGGTTTCTCCCTGGTTGAAGGTGGGTTGAAGGGCGAATATGGTTTTGGTCGTTATAAAAATGTGGTGACCAGTCGCCAGTTAGAGCGGATGATCAGTTTTTCCGGCCCGAGTCAGGGAAAACCGATCTCTCCGGCTGATGGCACGACGCCGAAAAAAGTTGCCTTTATTCAATGCGTTGGTTCTCGTGATGTCTCTTGCGGCCGAGGCTACTGCTCTTCGGTTTGTTGTATGTATGCAACCAAACAGGCGATGTTTATCCGGGAAAGATGCCCTGAAACCGAAGTCGTGATCTACTATATGGATCTGCGCGGCATGGGTAAGGGCTATGAGAAATATTTCAACCAGGCCAAAGATGAGCATGCCGTAGAGTACCGGCGCTCCATGATTTCGACAGTTAAGGAAGATCCGAAAACGCGAAAACTTAACCTGGTTTACGACGATGGTCAGGGTTTTACCGAAGATGCGGTTGATCTCGTGGTTTTGTCACTCGGATTCGATGCCCCGAAAATTGATTTTGCCGCTGATCTTGGTTTAGAACTTGATGAATATGGTTTTTGCCAAACCCAGGAATTTACTCCGACTATAACTTCGGTTCCCGGACTTTTTGCCGCCGGAGCCTTCTGCGGGCCCAAAGATATCCCGGAAACGGTGATGGAAGCGGCCGCAGCCGCCGATGCCGTGGCTGTCTCTCTGGCCGCAGCGAAAAATGAAACAAGCGATCTTGAGACGCAAACCATACAGCCTCAGCAGGGTGAAGTCTGGATTGACGAGCCTAAGATCGGTATTTTTCTCTGCTCTTGTGCCGGAACTATGGCCGATGAGCTTGACCTGCCAGGGTTGTGTAGTGAGCTGAAAGAGCGCCCCTATGTTGCCTGTGCCGAGGTTGTCGATAATAGTTGTACGCCTCAAGGTTTGCTCGGCTTACGCAAGTTTATTGGCGAACATGAACTCAACCGGATCGTTATCGGGGCCTGTTCAGTTCGTGATATGGAACGTTCATTAGACGCTTTTGCCGATGAAATCGGTTTTAATCGCAATGCCTTTGTTGTCGCTAATCTACGTGAACAATGTTTCTTCCCGCATCAGGGTGCTCCTGAAGTCGTGCAAAGTAAGGCCAAGGCTCTGTTGGCCGCTGCATTAACCCAAGTTTTTCGTAATCTTCCGGCCCCTTTAGCCGAAGTCGCGGTTGAACCGCGGGCTCTGGTTGTCGGCGGCGGCGTCGCTGGTCTTAACGCATCCCTCTCGTTAGCGGCGCGTGGCTATCAGGTTACGTTGGTTGAAAAAGAGGGGAGTTTAGGCGGGCGCTTACTTAAAGCTCACTATACGTTGGAAGGGTCACAACCAGCTAAACTTTTAGCCGAATTGATTCCGGAGGTTGAAGCTGATGCCAATATAGAAGTTCTACTCGAAGCAAAAATTGTTGAACATCAGGGAAGAGTCGGAAATTATACGACATTGATACGTACCGGCGAGAGTGAACAACAGGTAAAACATGGGGTTCTCCTGCTCGCAACTGGCGGCAACGAAGCCGATACCGATGAATATCTTAAAGGTCAGAATGAGAAAGTCCTGACTCAGAGTGAATTAGAAGAGCGTTTGGCGACTGCTCCCGAGAGTCTGAATGATTGTCGTGAAGTCGTGATGATACAATGTGTCGGTTCGCGGGAATCCGGTAAACGAGAGTACTGTAGCCGGGTTTGTTGTACGCACGCCTTGAAAAATGCTTTGCGTCTGAAAGAAATTGCCCCAGAGATTAAAATTACGGTGCTCTATCGTGATCTTCGCGCCTACGGCCTTTTTGAGGAGTATTATCGTCAGGCCCGAGAGCTTGGAATTCTCTTTTCAACCTATGAAGTTGAGCGTAAGCCTGAAGCCGCAATTTCCGACTCAAACTTAACCCTTAAATATTACGATCAGGTTTTGCGTAAAGATATCACCTTAAACCCCGATCTTTTGATCTTGAGTACCGGAATTGTACCCGGAGATTTTACCGAACTGGCCGAAATTTTCTCACTGCCGCTTGATGATTACGGTTTCTTTGCCGAGGCCAACAGTAAAGCGGCGCTGGTCGATTTTGTTGGCGAAGGTCGTTATCATTGCGGTCTGGCCTCTGCCCCTCTGCACATTAAAGAAACATTGATACGTTCGCGGGCGGCTGCCTCAAGAGCCGCAACTGTTTTGGCGCGAAAACATATTTCTGCCGATAAGAGCACGGTAATGGTTAGCACTCGGCTTTGTAGTGGTTGCGGGCTTTGTGTCGATGCTTGTCCCTATGGAGCCAGAGAGATAAATCTCTCTTCAATGATCGCCGAAATCCATTATGAACTCTGTCACGGCTGCGGCAGTTGCGCTGCAGTATGCCCCAACGGCGCCACCCAGCAGATCGGTTTTGATAAAGGCCAGATGATGGCTGTGGCTAATGCCTTGATGCGGTAGGTTGTTAAGTTACTGCGGTTAGGTTGTTATTTTGGCTTCGCCCTGCTTCGAAGACGGTTGCCCCAAGGGCACTTCTTCGCTGTCACTCAGGGCGCAAGCTCAGAGCGGCAACCGGCTTGCAGCCGGCGCCTGGAGGTCTGACCCCACGCCGAGATTGAGTGAAGTTACAATAAACTTTAAGGAAAGAAAATATGTCTGACTCAAAATTTGAACCAAGGATTGTCGGTTTTTTGTGCCACTGGTGTACGTATACCGGGGCCGATTTGGCGGGAACCACCCGGCAGCAGTATCCGGCCGGTATTCGGATTATCCATCTTATGTGTTCCGGGGCCATCGATGTTGTTTATGTTCTGAAATCCTTGCTTGACGGGGCTGATGGCGTCTTGATTGGTGGCTGTCACCCTGGTGATTGTCATTATCAGACCGGAAACCTCAAGGCGCGTCGACGGATTGCCCTTTTGCGCTCTGTTATGGAGACCTTAGGTCTTGACCAGGAACGGGTCTGGCTGCGTTGGATCAGCGCCAGTGAAGGCCGCCTTTTTGCCGAGACTATCCGCGAATATGACGGAGCTCTGCAATCCCAGGGTAAAAACCCCCTAGCTGACGAATGGGATCTTTAAAAAAGGATAAAAAAGTTCACTCTTTCTCGATGTGGGGACAGACCTCCAGGCGCTGGCTGCAAGCCGGTTGCCGCTCTGAGTTTGCGCCTGAGCGTAGCGAGGAAGTGCCCCTGGGGTATACGTC
>JAGGWR010000334.1 GCA_021163445.1 Candidatus Tharpella aukensis | reverse complement strand
GGGTCGACCATCGTCTTGTTCGTGACCATCTTATCGAACAGTGCAGCCATGCGGCTTTAACACTTAAACAGTACGGCTGGAGTTGAAACACAAAAAAAGCGGCACTCTGGCTTGATGAGATAGGGTGATTGCTGTTTTGTCGGTAAAAATTAACTCAATAACATTGGCAACATCTTAAAGCCCCATCAATTTGACATTTTCGTTTGCCTTTTTTTGATTTACAAATAGTACATTTTGCCATAATATTTACTATCATTCCAAGAGCTCCTCCAGGCCGGAATCTTTGCCGATAACCACTTTATATTTTTTCCGAAATCTTAAAATTTTCGGATCAAAATTCTCCATAATATCTTTATATTCGGTATCCAGATATTTTGTTAACAACTGTTTTTCTTCGTCCAGCTTTCGGAAAAGGGATGAGTGATCCGTTTGTTCAGCAGCCCGGCAATCTCGCATAAAAGATCGGAAATGGATGCGCTGCAAAATTTCTTTATCCGTAAACAAAAAGTGATGATTTGGATCATCCGGCGTACTCTGATTCAAAATAAAAACACGCTGCTCCGACTTTTTATCAAATTCCGACATAAGCCTTTCATAGACCTTGCTCAGGTGTTCCCAAAATCGACATTTCAGCTCATCAAGTTGGGGTTCCAGTCCCCCGGCATCTGTTTTAAGATCAAATAGATATCCCGAACCTTCAAGCTTCCCGTGATTTTTACCGTGCTTGAATTCGTGAGGAATCAGTTTTTCGATATAATCATTTCCAAGATCTTCCAGATGGCTATAGAGGTAGCCGGAAACCATGCTTAACACGCCATAAGTGAAGGTGCCATCGATTATCAAGCGTGCCCAGGTCGAATACAGCGACCCTCTAAATGGTCTCCTTTCATAATCTTCTTGTTCTTTCTCGCGGGACTCTTCCTGGAACTTATAATCATCAAGATCATAATCATAAAGGGTCTCAAAACTGAGAATGTTTTTTGGATCGCAAAAAAATTCATTCAAGTAGAAATAGTTCTCACCAATCCCTTGTAACGGCAGCAACGCGGCATTAATCTCTGAACATTGAGCCTCGTTCATAAATTTCCATGCATCATCCATTTCATCATCGTTGGAGACGGAAATATCAAACAACTCCCTCAACAAAAACTGCCGGACATTAAAAACATCCCCTTCCGGTGTTGCAACCCGATATTGTTCTTGGCGCTCTTCATCCCAGGAAAAATAATCAGGAACAAATTTAATAATCGCTCTCCTCAATTCCGGTAACATAGATTCCTCCAATTATTAAACAGGGCGCTCTAAACCTGATGGCTTCAAAAAAACAGAAAAATCAGGCCAAGTAAAGATGGGCCATTTTTTCTCTTGCCAGATGTACTGAATTCATTTGCACCTCTAATCGATTCAAATCATGAAGCGATTAAGAGCCGTAAGCGCTTCATGGTCAAACAAAAATTTCTGCTCAAGTCACTTCGCCGTCAATCTTACCGATGTACGTACCACTTGTAGGGCGAGTTGCGGATCGATCATTCCGGTGCCGCTGAAGGTTTCGGTTTTATCAGTGCCGATAGTACCTCCCCCTTTAGCAGCACTGAGAATGGCACCTTCTTTATCGAGCAGGTTAAATTCGATGTCAGCCTGCTTGCTTACGGCAAAGGTGTTGGTAAGTTGCACCTGCCATGCATAGTTCGTGTCAGTGCCACCATCGTTGCTGTTTGTCCCGCTCATCTTTTGGTCGGCAATTATAATCTCTCCCTGGGTCTCAGCATTTTCATCGGTATCAGTAGAGGTGGTGGTGTTTGTCGTACTTTCAGAAACATCCTCTTCCGCTTTAACCGGGCTACGGGGGCTTCTGTAGGTATCATATTTTCTGAGTGATGAGTTGGTGTAGACTTGTTCCGCCCAAGCCGGAGCAGAGATGATCAGGCCTAAAATTGCAATCGTGAACAGCTTTTTCATTTACTTCTCCTTTTATATTCTAAACTGAGCATACTGATAACCATCGATTTATATGTGTTCAATATTTGTTGCGACCTTTGCGAGCAGGTAGACCCCTAGTTCTTACAAATATCTCGCAATTTCAGTAAATCCTGGGGAGACAACCCGATTCTTCGAAGAAAATCGGGATTGTGTAGCCTGAATTTGCGGGTTAGCTGAATAATTACAGAACATTTATACCATTGAAAATCCGGGTCGTCAATCCTGGTTTTCAATGGTATAGCCCGAGAAATTGATTGCGTGAAAAACCGGCTGCCGGATATGCAGTTTTTGACTCAAGTCAACGATTTATATCTATTCTTGTGCTACTACAAACCTATCGTGAACCACCGGGTTCTGCCCCTCTTCGTTTAACCAACAACCAATTTCAACCCACTCAGTCTATAGGCTTAATCATGCCCGAAAGAAAAACTACCACCAAATTTTTCGTCGTATTTCCGCTTCTGCTATTGTTTACCATATTAATGACCGTGCCAGCAGGGGCCGAAACGGTAACCGGCTGCCACTGTTTCAGACAACGAAGCTATGACCCTGAGGCTAAATTTGTCGCTGATGACTATATCCTGGCGACCAGTTTCAACTCTCTTACAGCCAACCTCTTCGGTATCTCTAAAAAGCAGATTATCATGCTTAAAATGAGGGGTGGCGTTCATCAAAACGATCTCTTGATCGCTTTAAAAATCGGCCATGATTTCGGAATTGATCACCAGCAACTCCTTGACCTCCGCAAACAAAATTATTCCTGGCAAGAGATTATGGCTCAATCTAAAACCCTCTCAGAAATCAAAGATAACCCATTGTTAAGCATGATCAAATCCGGTAAGCCGGTTAATGACCTCGGACAAAAAGTCGCTGACTCCATGATTGCCGATTTTTATGATGTCCCCGAAAAAGAGATCGAAAAAATCAAACTTCTCGGTTTTAATGAAAAAGAGATGGCCCTCTTTTTTCTCCTGGTGCGCTATAAACAGGTAAAACCGGAAGAGTTGGTTAAACAGGTCAAAGATGAGGGGCAGAGCTGGAGCGAAGTCGCGCATAAACTTAATATTACGCCGGCAATGGCGGGCCAACTCATTGCAATCTACGGAAAATAATTTTTCTCGATTGTGATGGTGCCGACCTTATAATTGGCATATAATTGG
>JAGGWR010000233.1 GCA_021163445.1 Candidatus Tharpella aukensis | reverse complement strand
TTCCCGACAGAAAAGGGCATCGACCATACTTTAGTATTATGGGGAGGAACTACGAGATAATTGTTCCGTAATAAAAGCAAATGTGCATAAAACCATCAAACAAGGTTGAGGGGGAAAACCCCAGCAACATTGTCGAGACAATATCTTATTGATTACAGTCAATTTCTACCCTATACTGCCCAAAAACATATTGTCCAGCATCACTCTCCAGATAGGCAGACAAGGCCTCCAGTGTCTGAAAATCATCGGCCTCGGCAGGAACCGATAAAAAATAAATCTCCCACGTCCCCTGATACCCCGGGAGCAGAGCGCATATATCCGGCGCTTCAAAAAATTTCCCATTGTCAACCGGAGTGAAATCTTTGGTTAAAAAGTTTCCTTGATTATCGTTCTGGATAAAATAAGCATCGCCGGAAAATAAGAGCAGGGCGTAATTTCTGGTCTCTGCCACCAAGGGAAAATCAACCTCAAGGGAGAAGCCCTCGTCCGTTGAAATCCGGCCATCATGCGCGTCACCCCCCAAACTCACCGGAGCTGCGGCAATATCTCCATCAGTATAGTCACGCATCTCCCGCCGCGGCTCAGGAGAACACCTATCCCCAAACCAGAAGGCACCTACCCCGTTGCAACTCGATGAAGTCGTGCAACCTGCAGGGTTGCTCTCCTGGCAGGAAAAGTCTGCCGGCAATTGCACCAAACCACTCCCAAAGACTGTATCTTTCCCTGCCGCCCCCAAATCCAGGGCATGAGATTCCAGATACTGCTTCACCTGCACCGGGGTAAATTCCGGATAGCGCTGTCTTACTAAAGTGCAGATTCCAGCCACATAGGGAGCCGCAGCCGAGGTTCCATAAAAACGACTAAAGCTTGCCGTATTGAGGCCGTCGGGAGCAACCAGATCCGGTTTGAGCAGGTCACCGGCCGGTCCCTGGGAGCTGTAACTTTCAATAGAGGCAATAGAATCAACGGTAGGTGAAGAAGTCAATTTAACCGCGCCAACGGTAATAACATCGGGATTTGACGCCGGACAATTCAAGGTAACGGTACCATGGGGATCGGAGTATTGCAGTTTGGGAAACTGCTCGTGACCAACCAGCAAGACAAAATTGTCATCGTGATCATAAAAAGTGGAATATGGATATTTATTTACGGCAATATAATACTCTTCGCCCGTTTTAACTCTGAATTTACACACTTCAATCCCGATGGGAGAAGCAGCTTGAGTGAACCCTGACCCAATGGGCTTGTCATCTTGATCAAAAATGGGATTTCCATTTTGATCAACAATGGTTAAATCATAATCATTACATCTGCCGGAAGCCCCGTTCCAGAGCAGCAAAACATAGACATCCTGATTAACATAACCGCTCACATCGATCTTGTTGCGGTTATCAAGCGTGGAGAAATTCAGAAAACCGTCCTCGTCCCCGTCCATAAACGGCCCACTCCATTGTTTTTTGGCGTCATTGCCGGCTGCCTGCGACCAGACAATGCCATGCGCAACGGCGTCGCTGATGGTCGCGTTCCATTGCTGTTTCACCCGATCTATATCGTCAACTAAATTGCTTGCATCTGCTGAACCGGCATTGCTGCCCCACATCATCTCATAGACCTGCTGACAAAATATTTTCAGGTTCAGGCCGATGGAACTACTGATCACTGTAACCCCTTGAGACTGCAGCCACCTGACTGCGTAGTCAAAATCGACGTCAATTTCGTCAACATTTACCAGATAAAGGGTCGCATCGGGGGCAACAGCATGCACAATTTCGGCACATGCCGTACCATGCTTTGAGGAAAAAAAGGAGGAACCTAGAGACTTTGTCACCACATGGGCTGGCAACGTCGAGCCCAGCAAATCAGCATAGCCCAAAAAACCAGCATCAACAATTCCCACCTTCACCCCTTTGCCGGTGATCCCGCCAGCCTGCCAGCTTCCGGCACCAAAATTCTGCAGACTATCACTCATAACATCATTCGTTTTTGGCTTTGTTGGTTCTTTAATTAATTTGATCCATGACCATGCCGCCAGCTCCTGGATTTTTCCAAGGGGAATCCATACCTGGACATTATTAAACGCGTGATTGCCGATGTGCCCTCCAAACCGTTCGACCTTTTCCCGCAGCATCTGCAAGAGGCTTTCAGCTAAAGGTTCTAAATAGTCGGCATCAATGACCACAATAACTTTAATGAGGATTTCCTCTTTTTCCAGCTTTTGCGATTCATTGACACCATGATTTTCCAATAATTGATTTTGCTGTGTTTGAGAAATTTCCTTTTTTAATAATGGGCCTATTTTCTGCGCCGCAGGCAACACCATATTTTCTGCCAAGACACCACCAATAGAACAGAGAAAAAATATGAGCATAAGCGGCATAATTCTTACAAAAATCGCCTTCTTTTGTTTTTTCATCTCAGATCTTTTTTCCTTGAGATCAGGGCAACAAATGAATTTTACCGGCAACGGCTATCATTCAAGAAAGCCTCCGGCTTTTCCATCAACAGAATATAACATGAATACCAGCATATACCACCATAAAAAAGCTTGCAATATACTATT
>JAGGWR010000272.1 GCA_021163445.1 Candidatus Tharpella aukensis | reverse complement strand
TCCGGATTCGTGGTCTGGGCAACCGGATTCAAGCCGGAGAATATGAATTTAAAACCGGGGAAACTCCACTTGGCATCATCGAACAACTGATTAACGGCCGGGTAAAAACCTACCAGATCACCATTCCGGAAGGCTTTACCCTAAAGGAAATTGGCGATCTGCTGGCTGATACCTGTGGAAAAAATGAATTCAATCAGCTTATTATTAACTTGAAATCCACGCAGAAATGGGGAACCAAAGTATCCAATTGCGAAGGCTACCTGTTTCCCAGCACCTATCGTTACACCCGAAACACCCGTTGCCGGCAGTTGCTGTCTCTCATGCTCAAAACTTTTACTGAGCAGTATCAAAAGATCTCAGATGAGGTCACTAATCCACCATCATACAGCCGGCATGAATTGGTAACCCTGGCTTCAATCGTCCAGAAAGAGGCGGGAAATGAGGAGGAAATGCCGATCATCGCCGCCGTGCTCTTCAACCGGCTGCGAAAAGGTATGCGGTTGGAATGTGATCCTACGGTTATCTACGGACTGGGGAAGAAATTTAACGGCAATCTACGAAGAAAAGATTTGAAAGACTCATCGCCTTACAACACCTATCGCCACCGGGGCCTGCCACCAGGGCCCATCTGCAATCCGGGAGCCAGTGCTCTGCGGGCGGTTAATTTCCCGGTTCAGGTTGGCTATCTCTACTTTGTTTCCCGCAACGACGGCAGCCATCAATTCTCATCTACCCTGAAAGAACACAACCAGGCCGTAAATCGCTTTCAAAAAAGGAGGGGTAAAAGAGGAAAGTAAAAAATCTATACTGGATCTTTTTTCTCTTTTAGCAAAATCACCACCAGTACAGAAGGTGCTATGGCCGGATAATTCCACCCGGTAAAACAAGGCTTTGAAAAATCACTCCTTTCTGGCTTTGATGATGGTGTAAGGAAATTGTCTGGTGACAGACGGATGGCCATGATGGTTTCTCCTGTTGGTTTGTGGTTGCTGGGTTCTGCTGAGCATGAAATTGTAGTGGTGAAACACGTTTCATTAAGTAATATAGCCTTGGGGGAAAAACCGTACTTTTGGTGGTGGATATTTGACAGGCGGGTAAAACGATGTTAATGTTCTAGATGTATAATGTATTATTATGTTTTTTAGTGATTTGGAGAATATGGGAGTAATGTTGTAACGGATGTGTGAGAAAACGATTTGGTTCAGAGAGTATTAATCGTGAAATATGGAGATATACTGAAACAATATTATCCAATATACTCTGTTTCAGTATAATAACAAGTTCGGCAAATTAAAATTTTAATGGTCTTATGAAAAGTTCTTGACGTACTTTAAGTACTTAAGTATAATCCATCTAAACCATAAAAAGGAGGTGGGTTATGATGCAATTCCATAAAGTCGAAGTTGACGACGAGGTATTTCAGTATGTTAAGAATAATGCAGAGCCGCTTGTGGACACTTTTAATTCTACCCTAAGGCGATTGTTATTAGGATCAAACTTAAAAAGGGACATATCTATTTCTGAAAAGGTGGGCCTTCCTCGATCTGAAGGTGTGCTACCAAACTTACCTCGCCAAACACCAGAGGCACTTCGTCATACGCTTGAAGTGGCTTTTCTAGTCATCGGAGGTGCCTATGATAGGCCTGCAGCCACTCAATTCGTGGCGAAGCAACATCATGTTTTTCCACAAACAGTGCTCGACAAATATTGCAGGCAACTCAATTTGAAGGCCAGAGAGTTTGACAGGCTATTAGATCAACCCGAATTATCAGAACTCAAGAAGATTTTAACATCAAAATTTCCCGATTATCAAAATGTTATAGAAGATACGTTATCAGATTTGGCAAAAACAAAGGTGGCAGGTCTTCATTCTTGACAAAAAAGAATAATATAAAAGGCATCGGCTTTGCCGAATCAGGTCACAATCGGGTTTCAGAAAGCGTGCGCCTGCTTACGCCTGTCGTTCGACTAAAGAATAGGGAGACAAAATGGATATTGATTTAATATCAAAAGGTATCGGCCTTGTTTCAAATACTATAGCCACTTTAAAAACCTTGAAAGACCTCATGCCATCCGGAAGCAAAAAACATGATGTTGAAGAAAAATTAACAGAAGCAGAAAATAATCTCAGATTAGCAAAAGCGGAAATCGCTAAAGGCTTTGATTACAAACTCTGTCAAAGGCATTTTCCACCCGGAATATTATTAGTCGTAGATGAATTTAAATTGAAATGTAATATTTGCGGAAATGTTGAGGACTTTGGATAGCCGAACCAGCGCGTTAACTCTGAAAACCAAAGCGGGGCGTTTTCAGTATTATGCATTTCCGTATTAAACGTGACTTTTTCGAAAGCCTTGTTAGCTTTTGGTTCAGGTTATGCGCGACGTTCGGCATCTAAAAAAGATTTGAAAGTACGAATATGATTATGAAAAGGTATTACCAAGATAGGGTGAAAGATCAATAAAAACATTTACTTAAAGCAGAAAAGCCTCTATAGTGATTGGTAAATTCGACCAAAAAAATAC
>JAGGWR010000141.1 GCA_021163445.1 Candidatus Tharpella aukensis | reverse complement strand
GAAAAGATCATCGGCATCTTCAATATGATTAAACAGAGCGGCGATAAAGGGCAAAGATGAAGAGGGTTGTTGAATTTTCCCCTGCGGAGACATCCGCGCAAATGAAAATGAGATAGATTCAGCAGCGCTTCCCAGTTGATATGTTAACAACCGCCGCCTTCTGTCGATAATCTGCTGCGGTGTCTCTACGCTTGAGCCTGTCAGTAGATTGATCGTATCGAGATCCTGATCGGTAAAAATTGAAGAATGCCCAGGTGTCTGAGGATAATGTCCTTCACCAAAGCCGAGAACAAAGAGGTGCTTTACTACCCGCCAAGGGTGGCCACCTTCCAGAAAAATGGCAACACCTTCTTGTGTTATTGGTTCGGCTGAAGAGCCTTTTAAGGTTTCCGGTGTGGTTATTTGACGTAACTGGTTCCAATCAATCTGACCTGTTCCCTGTAGTACCAACTTACACTGTTCAAAAACCACCTCAACTCGCTGCTGTTCTTTCTCCTGATTACCGTCAAAAACCAACAGAGATTTGAATATATATAAATCATCAAGAAGGTCTAAAGGCACTGATTTCTGATGATTTTTTTCGAGAAGCTTCAACATTGTCCGTTCGTCATCAGTCTGAACCGGCATTTTTTCTAAATCAAATTGCCGGTTTACAATCCGCTGAGCCAAAACATGCCCCGTATCCGGAGTCCAGGGCATAAAAGGGGATGTCAGCAGTGCTGCCCAGGCAATAATAGAGACCGGTTTTTTAACGACCATCAGATAGTGAAACAAAACCTCATATCCAAGGTCTCGCTGGGAAGGTTCCCAAGATAAGCCCGACAGGGGAACCCCAACCCTCAGAAATACTTCTTTGATCGCCAAGGCATAGCGTTGATCAGCGGGGAGAAGCAATGCAATATCAGACGGAATAACTTCATTGTCTGCCACCAGATTTTTTACCTGAGTCGCAACAACTTCGGCCTCTTCAAGGTAATCACGGGCAGCAATAAACTGCAGGGAAGAATCCAGGTCAATTTGGTTTAAACCTGATGCAAACAAACTGGTAGCACAATACTGAATAGCTTGTGATTGGCCAGGCTGACGCCCAGAAAAAATATTTATCGATTGCTGATAAAGGGCAGATATTTGTTCATTCCTTATCGAAGTCCCATCCGCGTTGATCCTGTCTATCAGCTTTGATTGCCATTGTTTAAGCTCAACATAATTGGGATCAACATAAACTCTAAAAGTTGTCGGTAGTGAGGTTGCTTCTTTTTTAAGAATATTTTGTGCTGTTTCTAAATGTGACGGAAGGGCACAGCTCATTTCACTGTGCAATTGAATCAAGTGCTTAAAGTGCTTAGCGGTTAAAACGGAACAATCATTCCACTGTGTCGGAATTTTTATCGGAGCAGGGAAAGAACCTTCAATGAGATCGACTAATGCTTTTTCTACAGCATTGATCGTTTCGCGAGGGTATAATTTAAGAGATCTAGACCAGAAAGTGTCTGACTTTTTCTGGGCAGATTGGGTCAGCTTTTCCTGCCAAATGTCTTCTGTTTTTTTTAAAAGATAGCCAATCCGAACCTGTTCTAGTAGTTCACTGAATGTGCCAACGACAATGCCAAGAAAATTGTGATTCTGCGTGACGTACCTGCGTAGATGGCGCGAAGCAAAGTGGTCAGGTGTCAACAAGAAATGAACTGTATTCAAGCTATCATCTCCTTAGCTTCAAAAGGCACAAATCATCAAACTTCAACCTCTCCTTACTCTCCAATACAACGAGTAATGATTTCCACAACATCAGTTCCTGCGAACCCTCAGAACCGATCCCCTTTCCTATATATGGGTATTAATCATAAATAATCAACAAGTTTTTAATTGACTAAACTCTACACCATAGTAAACTTCTAATAGATAATCAAAATTTGAAAATTATTTCGCATACAAGGTTCAGAGACAGAAGGCACAAGGTTTTTTATAATCATGAACAGATTGATAAGAGATAACACTATTATCTTCTGTTTCCTCAATTTTAAGCTGTGCTATTCCAAAATTTCTTCTCTTGCTCTCATACTAGAAAAACAGGTTTGGTAGCTCACACGTTTCCGGAACTTACACTGTTTTTTTATTTGAGTTAAGGTAAAATAAATATATTTTCCTTTAATTACAATTTGACAGTATCAGGTATAAAATATAGGTATACATAAGAAATCTTCCCATTGATTTGGAAAAAGATTTAATTCTTTCTTTCCATAAATGTCTTTTCAATGGGTTGCTTAAAAACATTTTAATTCTCCTTACGATGGTCACTAAAAATTGGACAATTTCCGCTTTAAACTAAATATTTATCTTCTGTAATAGTAATCCCTGGGAACACAATGTGGTCCATAAGCAGGAATATGGGTTACTCTTCCGCAACCATCATGAATTTCAAAATATCTTCGTCCATTCACATAGTATTCTCTGCTATAACAACAAGGAGGTTGTCCGATAACTGCACAAGAAGATTGTACAATATTTATTTGTGGTGGGAAAAATAAGCTTCCTAATGCGCTAGTTACACTATGAATATCACATACGTTGCGGACAATATCACGAGAATACATGTGAAAATTCTCGGAGAAAGATTCATGGTACCCATGGTGGTGACCGTGGCGACCGTGTCCTCTGGCACTTGCTAGAGAAACTACAAACAAAAGAGAGAAAATCAATATGATTGTAACAAAAAAATTCTTCATTTTAAGCCTCCTGGTCAAAATTAATTGAAGTTGACACACAAGTATTATTAACAGAGCTCAACATTAGAGATGCTCCCTTTTTGCTGAAATGACTTTTACTACCCAGTTAAGCATTTTCTCAAAAACATGATCTTCCCTGAGTGCTGTGTGAGTTGAATAAAATATTGGGCTTTCACCGGTTCCACAACAATACGGTTTCCTTCTTGACCCCACCTTTTTGGGGAGACGATATGATTTGCAGGGTTCCTTCCCGCTTCGATTTCACAATAATTTCGACCTGTAGAACATAATCAAGATCATAATAGTTGTCATATCCCTCTATTTTTACAGCTTCTTGCGGCATTACATTCTCATAATGATAGTCTTTTCCGGAAATAGGTAAAACTTCATCATCACAGGTTTCAAAACCTCCTGTAGAGGAAGAAACAAAATCAATAATATCATTCGTATTGTTGATGAAGTACAAATCACCATAGTCACGGATTAGCCAATATTTAGGAGTTCTTTTTTCCGGTTTACGTGGCGGCAATGGTAATCCAAATCTATCTCTCCTTTTGTCCATAGGGACCCATGTAAATTGTCCTGTGATTCTTTTAGGCTCTCTCATAATATTCCTTTCATTGCTGTTGTTGAGTTAAACCTACACTTGTTACGCGACAAAATGTGACCCTCGAAAAAAAAGAAGTTCAAATATTTGTCAGATTTTGTTATTACGTTGATCTATGCGTCATATTTTGACGCATAGATAGGGTTTTATACATCAAGGAGGAGGTTGTTTGTGGGAAGCAGTAAAAGCCATGAAACACTGATGCGGCAATGGTTACTATTGAATCGCATGCCGCGTCGCGGAAGAAAAGGAACCAGATATTTCCAGGAAGCGCTGCAGGAAATGGGTCTGGATGTTTCTTTGCGCACCATCCAGCGGGATTTAAAGGAACTGTCTCGTCATTTTCCGTTGCAAAGTGATGAAGAGCGGATTTCCGGCTGGAAATGGTCCGAGGATGCGGCCTCCTTCGACATTCCCGGCATGGATCCACATGTGGCCGTGGCATTCAAGATGGTTGATTTACATCTAAAAAATATGTTGCCGGAAAGTTGCCTGAATTTTCTCCTTCCATACAGCAAGCGAGCAGGAGAGATCCTAAGTAAACTGGAAGATGGCGGAGTTGCCAGATGGCCTCATAAAATCGGTCGTATTTCACGTCACCTGACCCTGGAACCACCGGAAATAGGCAGCTCTGTTCTGGGGGCTGTTTATGATAGCTTGTTGCTGGAAAGACAATTGGAGATTGCCTACCACAACCGCGCCGATACGGAAACTGAAAAAGGAATTATTCATCCTCTGGGACTGGTCTTTGTTGATAACGTTGCCTATCTGGTTTGTACCTTCTGGGATTATCAGGATATCCGTCAGATAGCCTTGCACCGAATCCACTCAGCCAAACTGTTGGATGATCCGTCCCAAATACCGGATGATTTTAAATTAAAGACATATATCGCTGCCGGGAACTTTGATTTTCCACAGAGCGAGAGAACCATTCAGTTGAAGTGTCTGTTCGATCCGTATGTCGCCAAACATCTGGCGGAATCGCCGGTCAATAATACTCAAGAATTGGTGTCGCAGGAAGACGGTCGGGTGCAGTTGATCGTTGAAGTTGAAGATACCGCGCAATTACGCTGGTGGTTGTTGGGGTTTGGCGCTCAGGTTGAGGTAGTTGCGCCGGAAAGTCTGCATAACGAAATTCTTCAGATACTAACCGCGGCGATTAAGCAGTACCGATAAACAGGTTGTTGATGCTGGGTGCCGGTTTTGCAAGAACATAATCAATTCAATATTATGGGGAAAAATCATGGGCATACGTCTGGAATACTTGAATTTTATTGTGCCGATAAAAAAGATAGAAAAAATATATCCTGGTGGCTGGACGCAGTGTTTACGGGATCACTTCGAACTTATAGGTGGTCGCGTCTGGTATGACGATCATCTCTTCAGAGATGGTGCAATGGATCCGATGGCGATGGATTTCTTGCTGGATCATTGGAAAAAACTTGGCTTTCGCACCCACAAAGGGCGCAGTAATCCGGTTCAGTGGCTTGATGTATGTATCGTCGATGCATTTTCTGACGAGGCGAGTCTGCCCTGTAACTGGATAGAAATTGGTAATAGCTGCGCAAAATTACAAAACACCGAAGATATAATAATTGTTGGTCCGGAAAATTTTCGTGTAGATGACGGAATAGTGTGGAAAAAGGTTTTCGAATATGCGTAAAAGCATAATTTTTATTTAAGGAGATTTCATGATTATGGATAGCAGTGATGCTTGCGTTGACGGACAAGTTTTGATATCGTTAGACATTCATAAAAAATTTCAGTCATTTATTGAATTTGGAATAAATGTTGGTTTGGAGGCAATATGCAAGGTATAAACGAAATACCAGATGAAGGTAATAGACATAGCGATCAAGGGTTGGCAAACAAAGAAATCCATCTTGATTTCCAGACATTTGTTCATAACGGGATAAAAAAACTGGACAAAGGTTCGGTGGTTGCATCGCTAGAATACAAGAAAAACAATAAAAAACATAAAATTGAATTCATATTTGGAGGGTTTAACAAAGGGCATGGCGAAATAATAAATCCTAAAATAGAAATCAAAATCAATAAAAACAGTTGTGTTGTGCCCTCAAGGGCGAAATTCGAAAAAAGTAATCATTCCCTTAAATTCAGATCAAACGGAATTAATGGCTGGCAAATGATTAAGCTAAAAGATAGTGAGGTTGGTGATTTAGAAAATCTGCTGACTATAGATGAAGAGGAAATATATCTTCCCAGCGTTAACAAGACAGATGAAAATTTTCTTTCTTTTTGGTTTAACACTCCTCAAAAAAAATTAGGTAAGGGCAGTGTAGAAACTATAGAACGTGTAAGACCAATAGGTGTTGATACTGAATACAGTTCAATGTGGGATTGCATAGAAGTTAACGGGACTACCGTTACTATCAAAGATTTCCCTCAGTTGCCAGATTATAATAGTGAAAAAACCGTTTTCGTAAATAACCGCGAACTGGATGTAGAATGGGCCCGTTTTTTTATCGTTGTAATTGTTTGGCGCATTATACTCAGTACATTGATGGTAGAAAAACAAGATGAAGACAGTGATAATAGTAGAAAACATATCGGATCGAGGAAGGATTGCTCCGAATCTTTTGCTGCTGCATTATTTAATTTTTTGCCACCTACAAGCGATTACAGACCCAAACGCCCAGTAGATATAAATCCGCACGCTGTATCTGATGCTTTGATGGCTGAAAAACTCGAAGTGCCTTGGCATGTAATTTCCTCCGCTACTGCAGCTCTAAACGCTGGCAAGCATATAATTTTCACAGGACCTCCCGGATGTGGAAAAACCCACCTCGCAAGACTTATTTCACAAATAGGCTCAGCAAAATCTCCACTAATGTCAACAGCATCACAAGCTTGGAGTACAGATGAGGTTATTGGTAAATATATGCCAAACGTTGAGGGTACAGGTTTAGAGTTTAAATATGGATTTTTTTTAAGAGCATTGAAAAGTCATCAGTGGTTAGTGATTGATGAGATAAATCGTTGTGATATTGACAACTGTTTTGGGGAGCTATTTACAGTTTTGTCAGGTCAAAGTGTCTCGATTCCATTTGAAAAAAAATCAGATGAGGGCATTTTTAAACCTATACGCATTGATGTAGGTGGTGATAGTGAAG
>JAGGWR010000218.1 GCA_021163445.1 Candidatus Tharpella aukensis | reverse complement strand
CAGGACGGCGCTAACGCCTGGGGCAAAGTCGCCGATCTGGCCGCCGGTGACGGCGCTGCTTTCTATCAATTTGCGACTGCAGTCGGCATCTCCGGTGAATTTGCCCTCGTTGGCAACGGCCGTGACAACAATTCTAACGGCTCCCAGGCTGGAGCCGTTTACTTTTTCCACAAAGATCAGGGCGGCAGTAATATCTGGGGCGAGCTAACCAAGAAGACCAACAGTGATGGCAAGAGATACGACTATTTCGGTACATCGGTTGCAATCGCCGGCGACTATGCCGTGGCCGGAGCGCCGGGCCATGACAGCCAAGCCTACAGCGCCGGAGCCGCCTATATCATGGAACGTAACGAGGGTGGCAATAACAATTGGGGCATTAAAGAAAAGCTGACTGCCAGCGATGGCGATACTTTTGAATTTTTCGGTGATGCCGCCACCATCAGCAGCACCCGAGACACCCTTATCGGCGCCCCCGAACAAAATGACATGACCGGAGCCGTCTACCTCTTTGATAATGCCGCCAAGCCTCCAGTGGCTAGCGGTGTCTACTTTTCCCATGTCGCCAGCCATAGTGGCTGGGAGACCGAAATCGCCCTCATCAACACCGGAGATACTGCCGTCAGTGGTCAACTTATCAGTTATAATGATGACGGCAACCAGATCGGCACTATACCTATAACCTTAAACTCAATGGCTCGGCGTCAAATCACGGTCGGCAATGAACTGAGCAACCCGTCCCAAATCGGTTTTATCGTCTTTGCAACTGAAGCCGAAGAGATAACCGGATACACCAAATTCTCACACCAAACTAACGGTTACCGGGTAGCGGTACCAGCAGTGACCGAAGTCAACAGCGGAACACTCTACGTACCCCACATTGTCAGTGGAGACGGCTGGTGGACCGGCATCTCTCTGGTTAATACAACCACGGAAAGCAGAAATCTGACCATACAATTCGATAACGTCTCAAGTAAAACCGTCAATATGGACGCCGGCACCCATAAGGTTTTCTCGATCGCTGAACTTTTCGGCAACATTCCGCAAACCGACATCGGCTCGGCAATAATTACCAATGCCGATGGAATTGTCGGTCTCGAACTCTTTGGCACTATCGGAACGCCCCCGTTACAGCTAAGCGGCATCCTGCTCAAAAACGAGCTCGCTACAACCATTATCTATCCCCATGTCACCAGTGTGGGTGACTGGTGGACTGGCATCGTCGCCTACGATCCAAGCGCCGCCAACGACCATCTCACGATAACTCCCTACCATGAAAATGGTACAGCTTACGACGTTATTAATGAACCCTTAACTGTCGGCCAGAAAAAATATTTCGGAACTCCGGCAGAGCTCGGCCTGCCGGCCGGCACCGATTGGCTTAAAATTGAAGCCGTCAACGGCATAACCGGCTTTGAACTGTTCGGCACTAGCAAACAGCTAGGTGGTTACACCGGAGTCGGGATCAGTGCCACCGACGGGGTTTTCCCGAAAATTGATCATCTCGGCTGGACCGGTATTGCTTTTGTCAACCCCAACGCCGTCAGCATTGACGTTACTCTGGTGGCCCGGCGCGATGACGGCACGGCGGTTACAACAATCGTGAAGACCCTGGTCGCTGGCAAAAAAATAGTAGAAACGGTAGAAAACCTGTTCCCTGCCAGTGAAACCCTTGATCAAGCAACCTTTGTCACCTACTCGGCAACAGGTGAAATTGTCGGCTTTCAGCTCAATGGATCAGCCGACAATTCCATGCTTGACGCCTTGCCAGCCGGAAATTAAGAGAAAAAGTTTATATATATGGTGAAAGCTGGTGAAGGGGTTTCAACCCCTTCACCAGCTTTCACTCCGCTATCCCACCCAAAAAACGAAAAACAAGAAAATACAGTTCAGCCCTACCCCTTTCCCACGTAAAAACTTAACTCCTTGACCTGCAAACTTTGTTCTTTCGTCAATTTTGTGTTAGAGTGGACAATAATAAGAGAATTGTAGACTTCTCACGACGCCATCACATTTCAAGAACTGTGACTTAAAGTGGCTCTGTTTTTTCCAAAAGAGTACAACGCGACCGCCTACCGGGCTCTCTATGACAGCCTCTCTCCAGTTGAGCGCCTGATGATCCAGCGGGAATTTGTCGGAGTCAGTTATCTGCGGCGTTTTTATCTTCTGAAAAATTCGTCGTCAGGTTCCAGCTTCCGGGGCGAACAACCGGCTGCCGGGCGCTTTCTTCACCAGAAACTGACTATAAGCCGCCTGGTCTGGCGCCACCAGGAGATTGTTAAAACCCACCTTAAATTAATTTTCCGCCACTATCTTTTTGGCTTTTTGGTGCAGTTTGCAGGACGCAAACATGAACTCCCCCTGCCCCCGCCCTCGCCCTCCTGCTACTGGGAAACACCCGCCAACCTGATTGTCATGGGCTGGATGAACCACCATCGCTTAATCTGGGAAAAAAGCTTTACGCCAGCAATTGATCAAGTTATATCCAGATCAATTCGCCATCACTTTATCTACTGCCTGCTCTCTTTTGTCATCGCCAAAAAACTTTATAATCAAAATGAAATGGCTAGCGAAATAGATACCATTAGAACTCTGGCTCTGCCGGGCGCAACCCCCATCGGCGTCGAGATGGAGTTCAGCAATCTTGGCCGACTGGCGATCAACAAAAACATTCCGGCCCACCTCATCAACCACGACCCCTTTCACAACATGGAGTATTACAGCAGCTTCCGACTTGAAGATGTTACTTGGCGGCTTGGCGGCTATGTCGACACTCATGAACTGGTCGCCGACTGCTCTCGCTCTCTCGTTATGGAGGTTTTTTTGAATATTCAATGGTTCGGGTCGACTATCCCCGCACCTACACCCTGCCCCTGACCACCGATCCAGCTATCGCCAACCGGATGATCTGCGAAAGCCTGAATTTCATCAATGAGATCAAACCTCACAGCCTGCATATTAATATTGAAAAGAGAGGTAACGGAGAAATTGAGCCCAAACTGGATGATTTTTTGTGCCTGCTCTTACTGGGTGGGGATCTGGGATACGATGAGAAGGGAAGATTAAAGGAGAAACGTTTTGCCGACAAAGAATTTCACCGGATTATCAACCGCCGACGCCATCTCTCTCTGCTGGAGGGAGTCAAAAAGGACGTGATCGAATATGCATTTTTGCGCCTCTGGAAAAAAGAGGATCGAAACTACGACTACCTGCCGGTAATTTTAACCTTTAAAGGTTTCCAGTACGCATATCAGTTGGGGGCTAACTGCCATGACCAACTTCCCGGCCTGCAGTCCTGGGCCGAAAAACCCGGCCCGTTGCCAGCAGACTCTATACAGAATTTTGTCAAAAATGTGGAGTATGGTTTAAAAAGAGAGGGGGCCTACTCGAACGATTTTCTCGCGGGCTTCACTAAAAAACTGTACGAAATCCTCTTAGAACGCCAACAACTGCTACGCTGAACAACCAGTTACATAAAGTTTTTCCGCATTTTACGACGATTTTCCCGACACCACTCAGGATTTTTACAAAACCGGGCGCAGGCAGTCGAGGTAGACCAATGCGTATGCATCTCTTCATCCATACACATTACCGGTTCAATATGAATATGTTTTGCATCTGGAATTCGTCTTAATTTATTGAAGACGTTTCTGATCTTGCCCGGACTATGCAAAATCGGCTGTTGACAGAGCAGTTTCCAATTGCCACAGGAGATCAAGTACTCTTTCTGATGCTTCGGGGTCAGATGCTCCATAGGATAAGTATAGACCCAAGCCTGGCGCTCTTCAAACTCCTGTTTATCGGCATCAACTTCAACAATAATCTGCAGTTTTTGGCGAATATAGACACTTTTACGACTATTGTCAGGATAGTAACCCTCAAGCTGATCAAGCGCCCGCATGATCTTTACCGGATTACCGAAACTCATCAATTCGCCAACCACCAGATCCTGACAGCCATCCAGCGTAACTAAGCCGGGAAAACCGATCGGCAGATGGTAAAGAAAGCCCTGACAGTAAGCTGACTGAATGGTTTTTACTTTTTTACGGAGAAAACGGTTGAAATTTTTATAGCGCTCCAACAAGCTGCCGTAGACAAAGAAATAAGGGGTCTCGGCAACTGCGGCGCGGCGCATTTCAAGCAGTTTTCCCCAACGACCGTTGGTAACGATACAAACACCTCTTTTTTATTGTTCTTAAATTAAATCTGGTGAAGTTGTAACTTTGCTTCGCCCTCACTAACGGGGTCACATCTTGACAATTGGCGGGTTAAAAATTTAATTTCACGCGAACCTTACGGCCGCCAACAGCCCAGAAATGACCCCAGCCGAGAAAGCGCGAACAAAAACCACGATAAGATTTTCACTCTATCATTGGCGGAGACACATTCTTATTTCCGCAGAATTTACAGTTAGATATATAAAACTAACCGTAAATATTCGGCTTTATTTTGTAAAGCCATCAAGGCACAAAGGCAGCAGGCACAAAGTTTAAAACCGAGGCGATAGAGCAAATATAGGAATAGTGCTAGTTCTTACCAATCCGGCTGTGTTTATAAAAAACTCTGTGCCTTCTGCCTCTGTGCCTTTGTGCCTCACGCTGGTAATAATTATCAAATTTGGTGACGGCTTAACAGCTAGCCAAATATTTACATCTAACCCATATTGTGTTGAAGTCCATTTACTTCTAAAAAATTTTTCATTTCCTGAAAATAGTGCATGTATTTAATCTTAAACCCGGAAAAATAGTCAGCATTGAGAAAATTTTCAACAGCCGAAATAAGTATTTTTTTATCGATAGACTCTTTATCTTCAGCATATATACATGGCAAATCAAAAGCTTCACTAAAGGACAAACAACGCGAACAATTAGCAAAAAACATTGTTGGATTACCATGAGCAAGATGAAACATATTTCCATGCAATCGCCAACCAATAGCTCCATAGCTAGAGTCTACAAGTTCCTGGTAAGGCTTTATGTCAAATTCATATAGAGCCTTAACTTTTTGTTTAAAACCAGGAAAACGTCTTCTGGCACAGTAGAGATCATTCTTTTTTTGGGCCGCAATAACTGGAGTTTTCCCACAAGAAATCAGCTCATCAATAATAATATTAATATTTTCATCATGTCCCTTGCGAGCAGTGACAACAACTTTATCTGTTTTCTTTTTATTCAATACCCAGCGCGGCTCTAAGCTTCGATAAAGGGTTGCACATCCGGTCATTTTAACATTATTAATTCCTGCACTTTTAAGAGTTTCATAGGTTCTGGGATCACGTGCACTGGATTCATTACACTTACTATGGATTTCTTTAAGTAATGCGGTCGTCTCACTATCAAATTTAAAGGAATCTTCTTCATTACGATGTTGGGTTGTCCCAACACCAAGGGGAATAAAAGGTATTTTAATCTTTCTTAGTTCATCAATTCCAATCATCCAGCGCCCAGGTTTGGCAAGATGAGTATACCATAAATTAGTTCCAACTATAACTGCAGCATCACACGTGTTGATTTTTTCGATATCGCCAGGATTCAATGGTCTACGAGGATCAATCTCTACACTTCTTTCTTTATCAAAATCTAACAAACGTTTAACACTATCCTCGATAAAATAATCACCGACATTTTTTGTTGATATTTTTGGATTTATAAATGCAATCGCTTGTCCCATGTGGAGACTCCTTGACATTTAAGGTTTACTCAGAGCAACCTGCATTATAGTTTCTGCAGCAATCTCAGCAAGGCTAAAAAGATCGGTTTTTTCAACATAGTTACGTGCGTTTTCACTCCACAAAGCCCTCTCTTCGGCCGAAGTCAACATATCATTCAACATCATATCGAGTTCATTCTGCAAGAAAGGTTCAGAAACCACCTTTCCCGCAGCAGCCCTCTGGACATGAACACTGTAACCACAAACAGAAGTCACCAAAATCGGCAGAGCTGCCGCTAAAGCCTCGATCAGAACACCGCCGGTATTTTCTTGGTAGGCAGGGTGAAGAAAAATATCGGCCGCCGCAAGAAAACGCGGGATATCAGTACGCCCTCCGGTAAAAATCACCTGTTCAAAAACCCCGACCCGCCGAGCCATTTTACGATAATCATCAAGATTATCATCACCGACCACCAGAAGGCGACTTTTCTGCAAAAGCTCGTTGGGCAGAGCCTTAAAAGCATTTAGCGCACGATCAACTCCTTTGCGTTTAAAACCACTGCCAACCATCAATACGACAAGCTCGTCAACACCGATCTTGAGCTCCTTTCGCAGTTGTGCACCAAGCTCAGCACTACCGGGCGGCAGCAGACGATCTGCAGGGACTCCGGGCGGAAGATTGACAAAACGTTTATCAGATGTTTTATAGTTTGACTGGAAAAGGGCTCTCTGAACCTCCGAAATAGATAAGATTACCGTCTCCTTTTCGGATGCAAAAACCTCAAGCTCAAAAGCTTTGAGCGTCCGACAACGAGAGGTAAAACGATAAAGCAGACTCTTACCCTTTACGGTCTCGGCATAACATGGATCAGCAGCAAAATAGAGATCAAGTCCGGGCATACGATTAAAACCGACTACCACTTGATAACCATCTTTAACAACCTTCTCCTGCACCCGTTCAGCAAAACTTAAGTATTGAGCATGGTGACTTAAGCCCTTTCCCGGCAAATGACAAAAGTTTATTCCCTCAGGAGTTACCGGGGGATCACCTTGCAAACGTGCAGCACAGATATCAATCTCAGCCCCCGCTTTCAAACAAAGATTGGCGATCCGCAAGGCATCACGTTGCAACCCGCCATAGGGAAAATATTTAAACATCGTAAAGAGTAATTTCATTGATAATCTTTTATAGCAGATCGATGATCGGTTAAATCATAAGGCGTAAATTATAGACAGGAATCACGAAGCTGGCTTTCCGGCATAAATAAGTACCTTATCCTGCCTCTCGTTCGCAAAAATTTTAATCGGTTTCAGGCCAACTATTGCTGATAGCTCATCAGCTTTCCAAATTGATTTACGAGTAACCCATAAAGCAATGTAGTCGCAATTCTGCCAAGGCTTTTTTTCAATAATTTGGGCTGTAAGTTTTTCTCGTTGCCGATAGTTTTCCCGGTCTCCAGTCAAATGCCCACTATAGTAATAGATCTTTGCATTATTGGCATAAAGAGTAGCTTGCGACGAAATATTATCTTTAAGCCACAACCCGGCATCTTTTATATAAAATTTGGATCGTCCAGGAAAAGTTACAAGACAATCCAGACAATTCAACAATAAGGCAACAACAATCAGACAGTATAAAACGCGCTGTTTCCAGGAAGGTTCGGATAAAGCATTCCATCTTTCCATATAATCGTTAAATATAAATGGCAACAAAAGCATTAAAATCAACACCAGAGGAAAGACAAAACGCTTCTGCAGATAAAAATTAACAAATAGAAATACCAGAAGCATTACAATGTTAAGCGACACAAGCCAAACAAAAACCGGCAGAAAAAACTTTTTCATCCGACCAGCATGAAGTGAAGGACGCCAAACCAGAACCAAAGACATCAATGGTGTCAAAGCTGCAAAAAGTTTATGGAGCAAAATAACAAATGGTATAAAAAGAAGCATCGGCAAAGCGTATTTATCCGAATGTGATGGTAATATCATATTTTGCAAAAGATCGATTTTTGCGTGCAAGCCTCCACTCAGCATCCCATAAAATTTCCCGACCAAAAGTAGCGGATCACCAAGACGTCCCATCTCCAACAAATGCATTCCTGGATTCAACAACAGTACAATTACAGCAACTGCAAACAATCCCATATTAACCAGATGTGCCTGACAAAAATGACGAAAACGAACAGAAAGTTTCCAACTTTTATTGAACATTATTGATATTGGCAACATAAAAAGAAAAAGTAGCCCTTCTATACGAAACAGAGTTGCCAGCAACATACTCAACCCCCAGAAGAAAGCATAGCGCCATGAAGGAAATCTATAAAATTTAAGAAAACAGAAAATGCTCAGAAGATAAAAAGCCAAATAGCCATGATCCCGAAAAACTTTTGATCTGATATCCATAAATACAGGGTGAAAAACAATAATAAATGCGGCCCACAGAAGAATTTTTCGATCTCCCCCCAAGATACGAACACAAGCCAAAAAAGCATAAGTTAATATAGCTGAAAACAGTGCCGTCAACAAGTGGGCTGACATTTCGAGTCCCAAACCTGAAAACTTACTGACTCCCGCTATCAACAGAGGATAAAAAAACCACTCATAGAGCTTCGCCGCACCAACAAAATCACCTTTAACCAAAAGATCAGCAACCCTCAGGTAAAGAATACCATCCATATTGACAATTCCACCGGTAAAAGATATCCACAGTGAAAATATGAAACTCAAAAAAACCGCCAGCCAGTAAATATTTTTTACCGACAGTTTCCTAGGACTTTTACAAATGGACACTTTCAGACAATTTCCTTTTTCTCTCTTTGGCCATGTAAACTTGGGCTCTTTCTGCAACTCTATGAAATTTTTTTGGCCATCGCAAAGCTAGGCGTTCCTCAATTTGCCGCTGTTCTTCTTGAGTAAAAAAAAGTAATACATTAGACCAAAATTGAGGATAACTTTTAAGGAAGGCTCGACGCTCGGAGTGATCACAGTATTGAACATCAAGAAGAAAGAGTTCGGCTGTTTCCGGAACTACCAAAATATTACGAAAAAAGAAATCAGTCAGCGCCAGTCCCTGATCAACAACCGCCAAGAGCAGATCAACAAGAGCATTTATTACTGACTGACGCCGGACATCTTCACGATTATAGAGAAAGAGTGAAAGCCGTTCCCCACCAGGCAATTCCCGACTTAAAAGAAAAGCATCAATTATGGTACGAAAATACCTCTGCTCCCCCCATCCGATAATATCAATAACGCCACAGGGAAGATTACAACGACGAATCTTCTCCAAGTTTTCATACTCCCGACAAACCTGAGATTTTTGCCAACAGAAGTGCCAATGAATTTTTTTATACTGATAGCGTTTAAGGAAAAAACGTTCACCACTGTCACAAAAGAGATAAACCTGAGAAGATCTACCACCAGAAACAAGTTCTCCTCCACCTCGTTCCATGATTGCAGAATATGAAAGTTCACACCATGGCGAAGGTAATGAATTCGAAGTATATATTTTCGTATGAGTTTTACTAAACAAATTTGAGCTCGTCTCTGCGGACACAGCAGTATCCGGTTTGCTGATTGCAACCTGATATCCCTAGATTTTTGTATAGAAAGTTACTAACCGGACAGTACTGCTGCGAGCATCAATCATCCTGAAATTGTAATGCGTAAAGTCTAGCGTATTCACCACCTTTTTCAAGTAGTTCTTTATGAGTTCCGACTTCAGCAAGCATACCATTTTCCAACACAACTATACGATCAGCATTAATAATCGTCGACAACCGATGAGCAATAACCAATGAAGTTCGATTCTCCATTAATCGGTCAATGGCTTCCTGAACTGCTCTCTCAGACTCGGTATCAAGAGAGGAGGTGGCTTCATCAAGAAGCAGAATCGGTGAATTTTTCAACAGAGCCCTTGCAATCGAAAGTCGTTGCTGCTGTCCTCCCGAGAGTCTGATTCCATTTTCACCAATTATAGTATCGTATTTTTCCGGAAGGTTCTCGATAAATTCATGAGCATTAGCGGAACAAGCGGCTGCAACAACCTCATCTTGAGAGACATCATTTCTACCATAAACTATATTATTACGAACCGTATCATTAAACAGAATAGTATGTTGAGAAACAATTGAAATGGCACTGCGCAAGGACATCTGCGTTACTTTTTTAATATCAAAATCATCAATCTTGATTCGCCCACCACCAACCTCGTAAAAACGCGGCAACAGATTCAACAAAGTCGTCTTACCACTACCACTACGGCCAACAATCGCAACCATTTCTCCTTTTTGAATCTGTAACGAAAAGCCCTTAATAACCTCTCCCTCTTCATTATTATATGAAAAATGAACATCTTCATAACGTATCTCTCTTTGCAAAGGAGGGAGTTCAAAGGCGTTGGGCTGGTCTAAAATTTCCGCTTCGGTATCCAACATTTCAAAGACTCTTTTGCCCGCAGCCAAGGCTTCCTGAATCTGATTATTACTGCGATTCAAGCTGCGAATCGGCCGATACAACATAAAAAGCGCCGTCATAAAAGAAAAAAAGTTTCCTGGTGTGGAAGTGCCCTGAATCACTTGACTGCCTCCATACCAGATTACAATCGCCGCCGCCAACCCTCCGGCGGTTTCCGAAATCGGCACAGTCAACGATTTAATCTTCAAACGCCGCAAAATCAAACTAAGAAGCCTCTCATTGATAACATGAAACTCCTTACGATTGTACTCCTCCATCAAAAAAGCCTTGATAACCCGAATACCGGTAAAACTTTCCTGCAAAAAAGCCGTTATTTCAGCAACCTGAGCCTGACTTTTCTTGCTAAAACGCCGAAGCTTACGGCTATATTTAAAAATCGGAAAAAAGAAGAGGGGAAAAAGAGCCAGAACAATAATCGATAACTCCCAATCACGATAGATGAGAACCCCAATCAGCCCCAGTGCCGTAATTATCTCTTTCAATAAACCGGCTATCACGTTTGACACGGCGCGCTGGATCATCGCAACATCATAGATAATACGTGACGTTAAAACCCCACTCGGAATTCCCGCGAAAAAAGAGAGTGACAGACTCTGCACATGGAAATAGACCTCTTCCCTGATCGTTGTAATAATCCGGTTACCGACAAAACCGGTGTAATAGGTCTGGAGAAAGTTGACGACCCCTTTCACAACAAAAAGCAGAATTAAGGCAACCGGCAACATTTTGAGCATGGACGCATCTTTATTGATAAAAATATCATCCAGCGCCGGTTTAACCATAAACGCTACGGCCGCTGTCAACAAGGCGAAAATAACCATGCAAACAACAGAGATCAGCAATTGCGGCCAAAGTGGAATTAAATAACGAAGAAGTCGTCGATAGTTTTGCATAAATTAAATCTTATCACATAGCCTTAACAATTAACTTGCCAAAAGTACTGCAACTAACCTCTTCACCACCATCCATCTGGCGGGCAAGATCGTAGGTAACCTGCTGACCTAAAATTGCTTTCTGCAAAGCTTTCTCGACCAGGTCACCAGCCTCAGTCCAACCCATAAAATCGAGCATCATTTTACCGGAAAGGATTAATGAACCGGGATTGACTTTATCGAGACCGGCATATTTGGGCGCCGTTCCATGGGTTGCTTCAAAAATAGCGATACCATCACCAACATTGGCGCCCGGAGCAATGCCTAAGCCCCCGACCTGAGCCGCACAGGCATCGGAAAGATAGTCACCATTAAGATTAGGCGTCGCCAGCACGTCATATTCGGACGGCCGTAACAGAAGCTGTTGAAACATGGCATCGGCGATCCGGTCGTTAAGCAAAATTTTACCCGGAGGCCATTCACCCTGATAACGAGTCACCATCTCCTCTTCCGTAATCACCTGATCAGCAAATTCAGCCCGCGCCATCTCATAACCCCACTGACAAAAAGCCCCTTCGGTGAACTTCATGATGTTCCCCTTATGAACCATGGTCACAAGTTTACGATTATTGTCGATGGCATATTGAATCGCTTTACGAATCAGACGTTTACTGCCTTCGGGACTCATCGGTTTAATGCCTAAGGCCGAACCGGGACGGATATTAGCCTGAAGTTTTTTACGCAGATAATCCCCCAGCTCTTCGGCCTCAACTGATCCGGCGGGCCATTCAAGACCGGCGTAAACATCTTCAGTATTTTCCCGAAAGATGACAACATCAAGATCTTCCGGCCGTTTCATGGGATTTGGAACTCCATCATAGTAGCGCACCGGACGGATGCAGGCATAAAGATCAAAAT